>NZ_JBANDI010000023.1:0-70401 GCF_039123485.1 Flavobacterium sp. PL12 | reverse complement strand
AGTAAAGTAAGGTCAAGTAAGGGATTACTAGTCCATATTTTTGGAAAAATAGCATCTGCTTTTATAAATTTAATTTTTTAACCCTTGATTCGCATTATTAAGGAGTTTGTAAATAAAACCAAATAGTCATGAAAGAATTTTATAAACAAATATTAGACAATAATAAAAAATGGGTGGAAAGCTCACTAAAAAGTGATCCTAATTATTTTGAAGACCTTGCACAAGGACAAACACCACCATTACTGTGGATAGGCTGTTCAGATAGTAGGGTTCCTGCAAATGAGATTATTGGCGCTAAGCCAGGAGAGGTTTTTGTTCATAGAAATATCGCAAATATGGTAGTTCATACTGATATGAATATGTTGAGCGTTCTTGATTATGCCGTTAACGTTTTAAAAGTGAAACATGTTTTAGTTTGCGGTCATTATGGTTGCGGAGGAATTAAAGCGGCGATGGGAAATGATTCTATTGGCATTATTGATAACTGGATCCGTCATATTAAAAATGTATATCGCTTGCATAGCAAATACTTAGATTCGATTGAAGATAAAACAATACGTTTCAATAAGTTTGTCGAAATCAATGTACAAGAGCAAGTCATTGACCTAGCAAAAACATCTATTGTTCAAAATGCTTGGCGAAATGGTCAAGGACTTACTCTGCACGGTTGGGTATATGGTTTGAATTCTGGTTATGTTACTGATCTTGATGTAAACATGAGTAACAATGAAGATCTTGATGATGTATATCAATTAAAATTTTCGGTTTAATTTGCCATTATAATTGATAGATATATTGGCATTCCTAACGTTATATTGAAGGGGAATGTTACAGCAAGTGTCATTGGGAGGAATAGTCCGGGATTTGCTTTTGGGACTGCAATTTTCATTGCAGCAGGAACTGCGATGTATGACGCGCTTGCGGCGAGAACTGATAATATAAATCGGTTTCCAATATCAATAATAACCCATTGACTAATTAGTGCGACTATTATTCCGTTCACTAGTGGTATTGCAATAGCAAACATAACAGCAAACCATCCGCTTTTAATGAAAGCACTTAGTTTTTTTCCACTTGTGATTCCCATGTCTAGAAGAAAAATCGCGAGAAAACCTTTAAATAAATCGGTTGTAAAAGGTTTTATTCCGAGGGCTTGCTCATCACTCGCCACTAATCCTATCACTAAACTTCCTAATATTAAAAGAACACTTCCATTAGTAAAAGAATGTTTAATAATGGATGGTAGTGATGCATTGTTTTCATTATTTTCATCAAAAATTCTAATTAAGATAACACCAACGATAATTGCTGGTGCTTCCATCAACGCCATTACAGCGACCATATGTCCGCTGAAAGTCATGTTTTGTAAATCTAAAAAACTTGTCGCTGTTACAAATGTTACTGCGCTAACGGATCCGTACGCAGCTGCTATAGCTCCCGAATCGTAGATGTTGAATTTTTTTCGTAGAATGAAGAAAGCGAACATAGGAATTACCAAGGCTATAAATACACCAAACAACACGGACCAAATAATTTCCATATTGAAATCACTGTGCGCCAATTCTTGTCCTCCTTTAAAACTAATAGAAAATAACAGATAAAGCGAAATGAATTTGGATGAGTTTTCTGGGATTTCTAAATCGCTTTTTAATTTTACAGCGAGCACTCCCAATATAAAGAATAGTAAAGCGGGATTAGTAAGATTTTCAAAAAGTAAGTCTAGATTCATATTTAATTAGTTTTTAGTGGCGCGTTGTAAACGGTCGTTGATTGACTTTCCTAAATTATTTTCAGGGAATTTTTCGGCAATAATGAGGTCTAAATTTTGTTTATCTAATCGATGCATAGCCGCATATAAGTTTGACATAGCTACTTTTAGATCACCTTTTTCAGAAAGGATTTCAGTAGAAGAAATTAATGAGCTTTGTATTTGATTTTTAAAGAGTAGCAAACCAGTTTTCTTGTTTTTGTGATTTTTTAATTCTTTTTCAACATCTTCAATTAAAATTATTTTGGTTTTAGGCGCGTAGTGTTTTGAAAGCATTCCTGGAGCGTCAGGTTTCTTTTCATTGTGATTTTGAATCTGAATTTTTCCAACCACCATTTCTATTTCTTCGATGGAGATTGAGCCAAGTCGATATAGGATGGGTTCCTCGTTTTTAAATCCAATAATTGTAGATTCAATTCCGTTTTGACAATTTCCACCATCTAAAATCATGGCTAGAGTTGTAGGGAAATAATCTGCGACATGTTCAGCAGTCGTTGGACTTATCCTTCCAAAAGGATTTGCACTTGGAGCTGCTAAAGGAAACGTAAGTAATTTTAATAAATCTAAAGTCATTCTGTGATTTGGAACTCGGAATGCTGCGGTATCTTTCACCGCAGTAACACTATCAGATATTTCTTTATTCTTTTTTAAAACTAAAGTCAAAGATCCTAGCCAGAAAGCTTCAGCTAATTTTAATGCTTTTTCGGGAATCTCAATCGCAACTTCACTTAATATTTTCTTGTCGTGAATGTGAATAATTAGAGGATTATAAAGCGGTCTTTTCTTAGTTTCGAAAATTTTACTTATCGAAACTTCGCTGTAAATATTCCCAGCTAAACCATAGACTGTCTCAGTTGGATTTGCGACGAGTTCGTCAGTCTCAAGTAAATATTTGGCTTTGATTAAATCGGTAGAAATTTCTATCATGTTTTTATGGATTACAAAAATCGCAATAGGTAGGATCTTCAAATTGAATGCCTCTAGGAAACATTTTTTCATATTTAAATTCACATTTTTTGCACTGGTATAAATGGCTTATTGTGGAGCGCGTTGGAAAAGAACAATTTTCACACTTTAAACCAGTTTTTACAGAAACAATGTCAAATCCTGGAGTGTCACAATTTGGACAGCAGTTGTTAATTTTAATCAAGAGGTTTTCAGCTGCTTTCTGTATCACTTTCATCCTTGTAGGATTAAAAACAGCGCGCATGTCTGTTTCAGCGAATACGGTTTTAAACGCTTTACTCAGTTCTCTGAAATTCTGTATAAGTTCCTCCACGGACCTATTATGCTTAATAATTTGAATCGGATTTTCCTCTGTAGATTTTAAAATAATTCCGTGTGTTGGGAATTGAACTTTTTCAGCAAATGCTTTTAGTTCTAGTTCTGAAATAATTAATTTTCCATCAAAATTGGTGTCCATACTGAGTTCTCTCGCAATAATTTCGATATCATTTTTGAAATCTTTAAGAATAATTAATTCATCATTCGCTGCTGCGAAAAAGAGACTAGGATGTGGACCAAAAGATCCTTCTGTTGCTATTACTAAATCACATCCAGTAGCTTTATTTGCAAGAATACATTTATTTCTCAAAGTGGTGAGAGCACTATCTGATCGCGCAATTTCTCCTGAAAAAGTTCCTAAACTATCAGTATCAAATGCATCTGAAGTGAAACAGTGCACTCCTAATTCCGTATTGAAAATAGGAGCGATCACTGATTCTTTATTATGTTTTGTAGCGATTAGAAGCTTTCTTCCTTTAAACATGCGGTTTTTCAAAACTAATTTTGATGGTACTTTTAATAACTAAATTTGATCCTGCTGAGCTAGTATTTTCAATCATTTTTTTAATAGCTTCTTTTGCTTCAAATAGTTCTTGTATTCTTATTTTAGAATGAGAAAGATCTTTATTAAAGCGAATGTGGTTACTAAAATCCTCTCGGTTGTGGTAATCGATTTTGTAATTGAATAAAGCTGTCATTACGTTTGCTGCTTCTTCATGAGAAAACACACCATCAATTAATTTAAATTCATTTTCGTTTCCCATACTTTTTATTATAAAAATCTATTAAAATATTCTTTTTATTCGATGTGAATCGAAGCTCTCATTCGCACTCCATCTGTTTTAGAATTCAAAAAAGAGCGAATGTTATCTAATGATTTTTGGAGCTTTTTAATTTTATTTTCGCGACTTTTAATATCTTCTTCCTGATCAGATTTACAAATTTTACTTTCGTGAAATTTTATTTTGACTTCAATCATTTTTAAAATTAATGCTACTGCTTCGCTGTTGCTGAATTCGCCTTCAATAAGTTGTATGTCCATCTTAATTAGTTTTAAATTATTGTCCTTGACCTAAAGAATACCCTGATTTCCCATCAAATTCATAGAGATTTTCTGTTTTTATAACATCTACATTCGCTTTTGCAGCATTAAATAGTAAAGCGATTATGTCGCCTTTATCCATTTTACTTTCGTTATTTGGTTTAAATCTGCAACGCCAGTGATCCGTGCAAAAAGTTTCTTCAAATCCTTCTGGCCATACTTTGATACCGCGATTGGTAATCATTGTAAGATTTGTATTTTCTAAAGTGACGTTTTCAAGTTGCTTAGCAATTTCATTTGGATTGGTTCCATTCCAGTGCACAAATAAATCTACTCCTACAAGTTGCTTGTTTGCTGCTGGCTTTTTCACATATTTAGGTAGAGTTAGTGCAACGTCTTTTGCAAAAGACACTTGTTTAAGAATTGAAGGATTCATACCTAAATTTGCTATTACTGCTTGAGCAAATTCTATAGTTCCCACTTTTTGCTTGCTTACACCTTCTTTGTAAATGTCATAAGTGTGAATTCCATCTTCAATTGTTTTCAACCATGCATTTTGAACCTTTTCAGCTACTTCAGTTTGTCCGATATGATTTAGCATCATTACTGCGCCTTCAAGTAATCCTGATGGATTAGCTAAGTTTTGTCCTGCACGTCTTGGCGCTGAGCCATGAATTGCTTCAAACATCGCGCATTCTTCTCCTATGTTCGCTGATCCAGCTAATCCTACTGATCCTGCAATTTGTGCTGCAATATCTGATAGAACATCTCCGTAAAGATTTAGAGTTACGATGACATCAAAGATTTCTGGAGTATCCGCCATTTTTGCTGCACCTATATCAATTATCCAATGTTCATTTTCAATTTCTGGATATTCTAATGCTATCTCGTCAAAAACTTGGTGAAACAATCCGTCTGTTTGCTTCATGATGTTGTCTTTTGTAAAACAAGTCACTTTTTTTCTTCCGTATACTTTAGCGTATTCAAATGCGTATCTAACAATTTTTTCGCATCCTGGGCGACTTATTAATTTTAAACATTGCACTACCTCGTCTGTTTGTTGATGCTCAATACCTGCATACAAATCCTCCTCATTTTCGCGGATAATTACAATATCCATTTTAGGATGCTTTGTTTCTACAAAAGGATGTAAACTCATACAAGGTCTTACGTTTGAGTAAAGTCCGAGGAATTTTCTTGTTGTAACATTTAGACTTTTATAGCCGCCTCCTTGTGGCGTAGTAATAGGTGCTTTTAGGAAAATTTTGTTTCTTCGAATCATATCCCAAGATTCAGCTGCAATTCCTGAGCTATTTCCTGATAGATAAACTTTCGCACCAACTTCAATTTCGTCAATCTCAATTTGCGCTCCCGCTGCTTTGATGATTTCTAAAGTTGCATCCATAATCTCTGGACCTATTCCGTCTCCTTTTGCTACTGTAATTCGTGTCATGTTGTTTTTGTTTTACAATTTGATGGGACAAAATTCGAATTATTTATTCATATATTTTTATTTATATTTGTAATGAAATACATAAAATATTTTTATGAACTACACTTTACACCAACTCCAAGTTTTTTTAAAAGTCACTAAAACATTGAGTATTACAAGGGCAGCTGAAGAGCTTTTTTTAACGCAGCCAGCAGTTTCGATCCAACTTAAAAATTTTCAAGATCAGTTTGAGATTCCCTTAACGGAAGTGATTAAGAAGAAGGTTTACATAACCGATTTTGGAAAAGAAATAGCTGTTGCCGCTGAAAATATATTAAATGAAGTCCATGCTATTAACTATAAAACCATAGCTTTTAAAGGGAAACTCTCTGGTAGACTTAAGCTTTCCGTAGTTTCTACTGGAAAATATGTCATTCCCTACTATTTAAGTACTTTTCTAAAAACGCACAATGAAATTGAGTTAGAGATGGATGTTACCAATAAAAGTAAAGTTATTAAAGCGCTAAAAAATAATGAGGTTGATTTTGCACTAGTATCCGTATTACCAAAAGATCTCGATATAGAATCAGAAGCATTGATTGAAAATAAACTGCATTTAGTTGGCAACTCAGTACATCAAAATGTGACAAAGAAAAATTTGCATTTATTGTTTTCGTCTTCGCCTTTAATCTCTCGAGAACTTGGATCAGCAACTAGAATCGCCATGGAAGATTATATTTCGAAACAAAAAATTCAACCAAAGATGAAAATAACGCTGACTTCTAACGAAGCGGTAAAACAAGCTGTGATTGCAGGAATTGGTGTTTCAGTAATGCCAATAATCGGACTGAAAAATGAACTTGATAACGGAAGTTTAGTGCTATTGAATGCTTACGGTTTACCTATGATTAGTTCGTGGCGTATCATTTGGTTAAAAGGTAAAAAAATGAGTCCCGTTGCAAAATCTTTCATGGAATATATTAAAGACAATAAAGAAGAGATAAAAGAAAACCATTTTTCGTGGATTAATAATTATTGATCCTCTAAGTTTTCATTGAATGCTGATGGCAATAGTTGCGGTATAAACTTTATCAATATAGGTAATAGCAAGCTTCCTCCAGGTAATAAAAAAATAGCCAATGAAGGAACAGTTTTGCAAATTTCCAACAACTGTTTTTTTACTTTTTTCTTTTCTTTTTCATCCAAATCTCTAATAGTGGAATAGGTGAGGAGTACCATTAGTTCTTTACTTTGAATGATTTCTTTAATCAGTCTATTTTTATTTCTGCTGATTATTGTTACAACTGTTTGCGTTGTCTGGTCGTAAAAATGTTTTACAGGATTTGAATAGTTGAAGTAAGGAATTTCTTTTTTATGTTCAGTAATAAAATCGTGAGTGCATTTAATACTTTCGTCTACAAAAGCATCTGGAAGTGATAGGATTTGTGACAAAGAATGTAAAAAATAGATTTCCTCATTTTCTATTTTTTCATCATTCCACAAAGCCATTCCAGCCATATCTAAAAGATAATATTTCTCTAAATCGGTAGTAAAATAATCAAGTTGTAGTGTTTCTAAACTTTGGACAGTAATTTTGGAAAATTTACTATATCGGATTGAAGCTTCAAAAAGTTTAATCAATAAATCGTCATACTGAGATTTCTTTGACTTTACTTTTAATGCGATGGTGACAATATTGACTATCGTCTCTTCAATTTTTTTAAGATATTTTTCAGGAATCGAACCGTGCGTTAAATACTGGCGAAAAGCGAGAACATCAATGAACAATAATGCATTGGTAACTAAGTGAGAAAAGTTCTTACTAATAATACTGTCATTAGTTTGAACTCTTTCATCAATAATTTTTTCTAAACTTAGAGCATCTGAGTTTTTAGGCAATATCTTTTTAAAAAGATTGAATCCTTGCGGATTCATCTCATTGTAAAAACTAACCGCTTCTTTAATAAAATTTGCTGAACTAATTTCGTTGTTTTCTAAACAATAAACTCCGTATAAGGTGTTTAACAGAGCAACTTTTGAAATTTCTTCTTTAAACCAGCCTTTAGTTGGGATAGGATTTACAGTATCAAAGGAAATAATATGACCGTATATAAAACCAGTATTTCTTACTTTTTGATAAAATATATCCATATTTGAATACGTCGTTTTATTGGAGAACTTTTGTTCAACAAAAAATTTATCTATCCAACCTGATGCTGAAGGGTTAATCATTACTTTTATTTGGTGCTGCAAAGCTATACTTTTTTATCTTAGCTACTACTTGAGATATTTAGTTTAACACATAAATTACTTAAATTTAATATTGATAAAACTTGTATAAATTGATGCGGTAACTACTGAGATTTATAGCATCAAAAAATAATGCAAATATGCTTTTAAATTTAAAAAGCTCCGAATTGCATTTGCGATTCGGAGCTTTTTGAATATTTATATTTTATGAGTTAAATAAACTCTCTGCTTTATCCCAATCCACTACATTCCAAAATGAGGAAATATAATCTGCTCGTCGATTTTGGTTTTTCAAATAGTAAGCGTGTTCCCAAACATCTAACGCTAAAACTGGTTTTCCTCTTAAACCTTTTCCTCTCAACCTCATTAATGGATTATCTTGATTTGCTGTAGATCCAATTACTAATTTACCATCTTGAACCACTAACCACGCCCATCCAGATCCAAAACGTTTCATAGAAGCATCGCTAAACTGCTTTTTAAATTCATCAAAAGAACCAAAAGTACTCATTATAGCTGCAGCTAAGTTTCCTTTAGGATTACCGCCACCTTTGGGCTTCATCAATGTCCAAAATAAACTGTGATTATAATGTCCGCCGCTATTATTACGAACTGCATCTGGGAATTTAGACATCTTTTCAAAAATATGTTCTAATGTATCAGTATGTTCCATTAACTTTTTGTCTAAAGTTTCAATGGCCTTATTCAAATTTGTAACGTAGCCTTGATGGTGTTTCTTATGATGAATTTCCATTGTGGCTTTATCAATGTGCGGCTCTAATCCGTCATACGCATATTCTAAGTTAGGAAGTGTGTATCCATCAACAGCGCTTACTTTTTCTACCTCTACATCTAAACCATCTGCTGTCGAATTTGTTTCGGCTGCAAATGCAGAAGTAAATAAGCTAGAACCAATAATTGTTCCCGTAGAAAGAATTGCTGTTTGTTTTAAAAAATTTCTTCGTGTATTATTATTTTCCATAAGTGTTGACTTTGATCTAAAAAGTGTATTTAGTAATTACGATAAATTTAGACATAAATTTTTGTAGCAGGGTTAAAAAACACTTAAAATAATATCTTTTTTTATATGATCTTGGACTAAGAGCCATAGTTCAGTGTAGAATTATGTAAATTTCATTTGAACGTAGTAGTAAGTATTTTTGTATTTTTGATCTTATTAAATGGAAGGAAATAGATATGAAAAGAAAAAAAATACTTAGCACAAGTTGGAGCTTATTAAAGCAGACTTATCAAGAATTTGACGCCGACAATGGTATTAAGTTGAGTGCATCGTTGTCTTATTATACGATATTTTCATTGCCACCACTTTTAATTATTATTTTATCGATTTTCAGCTTTTTCTTTGGTAGAGACGCTGTTACTGGAAGGTTTTTTAGTCAGATAAATGGCATGGTAGGAAATAAAGCGGCAATTCAAATTCAAGAAACTATTAAAAATATAGAGTTGTCAGATAGCAATACATTTGCGGCCATATTTGGTGGGATTATGTTGCTTATAGGTGCTTCTGGAGTATTCGCAGAAATTCAAAGTTCTATCAATTTTATATGGGGTTTAAAAGCTAAACCTAATAAAGGAATTATGAAATTTGTGAAAAACAGATTGATGTCATTTTCAATGATTGCTTCTGTTGGTTTTTTATTAATGGTGAGTTTAATGGTAAACACTGTAATGGATGTGATAAACGCGAGATTGCTTATTTATTTCCCAAACACCGCAGTTTATATATTTTATATCGTTAATATTTTAATCTTATTTGTGACTACTACAATGTTATTCGCTATTATTTTTAAGACGCTTCCTGACGGAGAAATCGCTTGGAAAGATGCGCTAATAGGTTCAAGTTTTACATCTTTCTTTTTTATGTTTGGTAAATTTGCCATCGGATTCTATTTGGGAAGTTCTACCGTTGCTACTGTATATGGTGCGGCTGGTTCTGTAATCATTATATTAATCTGGGTTTACTATTCAGCTATTATATTATATTTTGGAGCTGAATTTACGAAGGTTTATTCGAATGAAAAAGGTAAAAAAATAATACCAAATTCCTATGCTGTGGGTATTAAAACGGAAGTTTTAGAAATTAAACCCAAAGTGACGTGCGATTAATTTTTTAAAAATTCAAATCTCTTTTTTATTTTACAATCTTTTGCCAATAGTTTATGTATTCATCATTATTGGCAGCGTTATTGCTTAGTATCTATTTCAAATAATTATAACAATTAAAACAAACAAACTCATGAAAAAATTAATTTTATTGCTTGCAATTTCTTGTCTAGCATTCGTTTCTTGTAACTCTTTAAAAACTACTAATGATATGTCGGCACTGCAAGGTGATTGGGAACTTAATTATATCACAGGTCCTAGAATTGCTTTCCAAGGTTTATATCCAGATGAAAAACCTTCCGTAAATTTCGATTTGAAAACGGACTTAGTTTCAGGAGGAACAGGATGTAATCGTTTTTCTGGAAAGTTAAAAGTTGATGGAAATAAAATTGATTTTAAAAACGATATGGCATTAACTAAAAGATATTGTCCAGGAGAAGGTGAAAGCGTTTATCTAGCAACACTTCAAAAAATTGAATCTTACGCCATTTCGAAAGATGGTAAAACTTTAAGTTTTATGATGGGAGATGTGGAAATGATGCGATTCGCTAAAAAATAATTTAATTTATGATGCCCTTTTTAGGGTATCATTTTTTTTATATAACATACTAAAGTAAACTATATTTTAAAGATGATGTGATGAAATCTAAAAGAGTATTAACAGTATTATTCATGGTATTCTCAATTGCTTTTAGCTTTAGCCAAGAAAGAACAAAGAAAGAACTGAGAACAGATCGGAAGTTAGAAACAGCAAATCTAATTCAAGTTTTAATAGATTCTAAAGAGTTTACTTTTATTGGGCGAAAAGCGATACCTCAAGGGTATTCGGCAGTGAATTTGACGACAAATGATAATTTTTTAGAATTCACACCTACTTTAATAAAAAGCGAAATGCCTTTTTTTGGGCGAGGTTATAGTGGTATTGGTTACGGCGGAGATAAAGGACTCAAATTTGAAGGGAATCCAACTGAATTTTCTGTAATGAAGGGAAAGCGTTCATTCGAAATAAAAGCGGTAGTTAGAGGAGAGAATGACGTTTTTAAAATTATCTTATCTGTTTTCTTTGAAGGTAGTGCAACACTAATCATAAACTCCAATAATAGGAGTTCAATCTCTTATTATGGCGAAATTTCTAAAAATGAAAATTTGAAGTGATTTACAGTTAATTGATGTTGTGCAAAGAAAAAAAAATAGTGGTACTAACTTAAAATAATAAATAAAAATTATCTTGTATTAAAGTGACTTACTAAAAAAAATGTAACTCGACAATTTTCGAAAATGAATCTTTAATTGTTATCAATTACTCTTGCATTAAATATTTAGTTTTTAAAAATTGAAATTAGGTTTCATATAAATAGAAAAAACCATCTCGTTATTTAAAACTTGACGGTTTTTCAATTATTTCAAACTAGTAATGTTTTTTACTACTAGAAGCAATATTCATTTTCAGCAACTACTTTTTCAGTTATGGTCTCTCTTAAAGCAACTATGTTAGGCATATTTGCATATTTTGTAAAACGACGTAAGCCCATTAGCATCATACGTTGCTCATCTCCTTCAGCAAAAGAAATTACACTTTCCTTACCTTTTTGAGTTACAATATCGACCGCTTTGTATAAGTAAAGTTTTGCCATTGCAATTTGTTCTTGCACTTTAGCTTCACCTTCTTTTTTAGCTAATTTTTCTGTTCGTAGTATTGTGCTTTCCGCCATATAAATTTCAATTAATATGTCAGATGCAGCCATTAATAACTGTTGGTGTGAATCTAAATCTGGACCATATTTTTGTACGGCTCCACCGGCAACCATTAAGAAAGCTTGTTTTAACTTTCCAACCATTTCTTTCTCTTCAGCAAACAATTCAGAATAGTCAGGAGTTTCAAATGATGGAATTCCCATTAATTCTTCTTGAACTTTAGAAGCCGGTCCTAATAAGTCAATATGACCTTTCATCGCCTTTTTGATTAACATACCTACAGAAAGCATTCTGTTAATCTCATTTGTACCTTCGTAAATTCTTGCAATACGAGCATCTCTCCAAGCACTCTCCATTGGTGTATCTTCTGAGAATCCCATTCCACCAAAGATTTGGATTCCTTCATCAGCACAGTTTTGAACATCTTCAGAAACAGCTACTTTAAGAATTGAACATTCGATCGCAAATTCTTCAACACCTTTTAATTCTGCTTCTTGATGTGTTGAACCTTCCTGCTCACGAATTGCTATACGATCTTCGATATCTTTTGCTGCACGATATGTAGCACTTTCGCCTGCATAACAGTTGGTTGCCATTTCTGCAATTTTTGCACGAATAGCACCAAATTGAGCAATCGGAGTCTTAAATTGAATTCTCTCGTTAGCATATTTTACTGAACTTGTAATTACTCTTCTTTGCGCATCTAAACAAGCTGCTGCTAATTTAATACGACCCACATTCAGAGCATTCATTGCAATTTTAAAACCATTTCCTCTTTCAGAAAGCATGTTTTCAACAGGAACTTTAGTTTCATTAAAGAAAACCTGACGAGTAGAAGATGCGCGAATACCTAATTTGTGCTCCTCTTCACCCATTGAAATTCCATTACCTTCTGTATTTTCTAGTATAAAACCAGTAATGTTTTTATCATCACCAATACGTGCAAAAACGATGAATACTGAACAAAATCCTGCATTCGAAATCCACATTTTTTGTCCTGTAATCGAGTAGTACGTTCCGTCATCAGATAAAACAGCTTTTGTTTTTCCAGAATTAGCGTCAGATCCTGCTCCTGGTTCTGTCAAACAATAAGCGCCAAACCACTCACCTGAAGCTAACTTAGGTACATATTTTTGTTTTTGCTCTTCTGTTCCGTACAAAGTAATTGGCATTGTTCCAATTCCTGTATGTGCTCCAAAAGCAGTCGAGAATGAACCCGTTGCTCCAGAAATATAATCACACACTAAAACCGTATTTACAAATCCCATTCCCATTCCGCCATAAGCTTCAGGAACTGCAACGCTTAAGAAACCTAAATCTCCTGCTTTTCTCATACTGTCTTCAGTAAAAGAGTAATCTTTTTTCTCAAAACGGTCTTTGTTGGGCCATAGTTCTTTATCAACAAACTCTTTTACAGAGTCGCGCATCATTATTTGCTCTTCATTGAAATCTTCTGGAGTGAAGATGTCTTCGCATTTTGTTTCTTTTACTAGGAATTGACCTCCTCTTGTTTTGTCGCTCATGACTTTATTTTTTTAAATTTTGAATTTTAAATTTTAAATTATTTTGACTCTTGTGATGTTTTAATTATTTTAGTAATGATGTTGATGATGTGTTCAACTTCAATTAGATAATTATTCACTTCAATTGATGTTAGATCGGATTTATCCAATAATCTTAACCAGTATTTTGTTTCTCTAGCTTCTTTTGAAGCGATAGACATTTTATGAATAAAATCTTTCCTTGATTGAGCAGCAATTGCTTCTTCAACATTTGCTCCGATGCTCGTGGCAGATCTTAAAATTTGCTTAGAAATTATGAATTCATTTTCTTTTTTAAGTTGAACAAAAAGATTTACTATTGACAGAGCAAAATCAAAAGTTTTGGTAGCAATAATATTTTCTTTCATATTCAATTAAAATTTATAATTCAAAATTTAAAATAAATTAAAGGAGTTCATAAATCCCCGCACTACCTTGACCAGTTCCTACGCACATAGATACTATTCCGTATTTATTTCCACGGCGTTTCATCTCATCAAATAATTGAACAGATAATTTTGCTCCAGTACATCCTAATGGATGACCTAACGCGATTGCACCACCATTGACGTTAACGATATCAGGATTTAACCCTAACTCACGTGTAACGGCTATAGCTTGAGACGCAAAAGCTTCGTTCAATTCAATTAAGTCAATATCTTTTAAATCCATTCCAGCTTGCTTTAGAACCTTCGGAATTGCTTTTACTGGTCCCATTCCCATTATTCTTGGTTCAACTCCAGCTGAAGCAAAGTTTACCAAACGAGCAATGGGCTGTAAGTTTAGCTCTTTCACCATTTCTTCACTCATCACTAAAACGAAAGCCGCTCCATCACTCATTTGTGAAGAGTTACCTGCTGTTACGCTTCCGCCGTCTGCAAAAACAGGTCTTAATCCTGCTAAAGCTTCTTTAGAAGTTCCAGCTCTTGGACCTTCATCTTTGTTTACTACATAAGACTTAGTTTCCTTCTTTCCGTTTTCATTTATAAACGTTTGCTCAATAGTGATAGGTACAATTTGTTTATCAAATTTTCCATCTGCTTGCGCTTTCAAGGCTTTCATATGAGAGTGGTACGCAAACTCATCTTGATCTTCCCTAGACACTTTAAACTGATCAGCCACGGCTTCTGCTGTAAGTCCCATTCCCCAGTAATAATCTTCGTTTCCTGCTTTTGCAACAGCATAATCCGGAGTAGGTTTATAACCACCCATCGGAATAAAACTCATGCTTTCGGCGCCACCAGCAATAATGCAATGTGCCATTCCTGATTGGATTTTGGCCGTAGCCATACCAATAGTTTCTAGTCCAGAAGCACAATATCTATTTACAGTTACACCAGGAACATCTTCCACTTTTAAACCCATTAAAGAGATTAATCGCGCAACATTAAGTCCTTGTTCTGCCTCTGGCATGGCGTTTCCAACCATCACATCATCGATGCGAGTTTTGTCGAAATCAGGTAGCTCATTCATCATATATTGAATGGTCTCTGAAGCTAATTCATCAGGTCTTTTAAATCTAAAAACTCCTTTTGGTGCTTTACCAACGGCAGTTCTGTATGCTTTTACTATATAGGCTGTTTTCATATTTTTTTCTTTTTAAGATTTTAGAAGAAAGAGTCAAGAGACAAGATAAGGTCCAGTTGGTAAGTCTTGCTTCTTTGTTCTTTATTCAATTCTCTAATTTCTCAACGGTTTCCCTTTAGTCAACATAAATTGTATTCTCTCTAACGTTTTTCTTTCTGTACAAAGTGATAAGAAAGCTTCGCGTTCTAGATCTAATAAATATTGCTCCGTTACTAATGTTGGTTCAGATAAATCTCCACCAGCCATAACATAAGCTAATTTGTTGGCTATTTTTTTGTCGTGTTCAGAGATGTATTTTCCAGCTTCCATTTGGTCTGTTCCCACTAAAAACATTCCTAATGCTTGCTTTCCTAAAACTTTTACATCAGTTCTTCTTATTGGTTGTGTATAACCAGCTTCAGCCATAATTAAAGCATGCTTTTTAGCTTCGGCAATTTGGCGATCCTTATTCACAACAATAATGTCTTTTCCATGTTGTAGAAGTCCAGTATCAAAAGCTTCGTAACCAGAAGTAGATACTTTTGCCATAGCAATTGTCAAGAAATATTCTTGCAATACATTCAGCTCAACATCATTTTTATGGAATAAATCAGAAGCTCTCAAAGCTAATTCTTTAGATCCACCACCGCCAGGAATTACTCCAACACCAAACTCTACTAATCCCATATAGGTTTCTGCTGCCGCAACTACTTTATCAGCGTGCAAACTCATTTCGCATCCACCACCAAAAGTCATTCCGTGTGGCGCAACTACAACTGGGATTCCAGAATAACGAACGCGCATCATCGTGTCTTGGAACATTTTGATGGCCATGTTTAATTCGTCATATTCTTGTTCCACCGCCATCATAAATATCATTCCGATATTAGCACCTACAGAAAAATTTGCTGCTTGATTACCAATAACTAATCCTTGATATTCTTTCTCAGATAAATCAATCGCTTTATTGATAGCTGTTAAAACATCGCCACCAATAGTATTCATTTTAGATTGGAATTCTAAGTTCAAAATTCCATCTCCTAAATCTTGTATAATTGCACCGCTATTACTCCAAACCTTTTTGCTTTCGCGAATGTTGTTCAGTATAATAAATGAATCTTGTCCAGGAACTTTAGTCTGTGCTTTAGTCGGAATATTGTAGAAGAAAGTTGCTCCTTCTTTTACAGTGTAAAAACTGTTGCTTCCAGACGTTAACATTTCTGTTACCCAAGCAGCAGGCTCTAGACCTTCCGCTTTCATGATTTCAATTCCTTTTTCAACACCAATAGCATCCCAAATTTCGAATGGACCATTTTCCCATCCAAAACCGGCTTTCATGGCATCATCAATCTTGTATAATTCATCTGAAATTTCAGGAATTCTGTTTGATACATAAGCAAACATTCCCGAAAAACTTTTTCTATAAAATTCTCCCGCTTTATCTTTTCCCTTTACTAAAACTTTAAAACGATCGATAGGTTTATCAATTGTTTTTGTAAGTTCTAAAGTTCCAAATGAAGCTTTCTTAGACGAACGATATTCTAAAGTATCTAAATCTAAAGTCAGAATCTCTTTTCCTTCTTTTTTGTAAAAACCTTGACCTGTTTTACTTCCTAACCATTTATTTTCCATCATTTTATTGACAAACTCAGGAAGTTTGAACAATTCATGTTGCTCATCGTTAGGACAGTTTTCATAAATACCATTAGCAACATGCACTAAGGTATCTAAACCAACTACATCAACGGTACGGAAAGTAGCTGATTTTGGACGACCAATAACTGGACCGGTCAACTTATCAACTTCTTCAATCGTTAATCCTATTTCTTTTACCAAATGAAATAAACTCTGAATTCCGTAAATGCCAATTCTGTTTCCAATAAAAGCAGGAGTATCCTTTGCAACAACAGAGGTTTTTCCTAAGAATTTCTCGCCATATATAGTAAGGAAGTCCAATACTTCAGCTGAAGTTTGTGGACCAGGAATAATTTCGAATAATTTTAAATAACGCGCAGGGTTAAAGAAGTGCGTTCCGCAGAAGTGTTTTTGGAAATCTTCGCTTCGACCTTCACTCATAAAATGAATTGGAATCCCCGAAGTGTTTGAAGTTACTAAAGTACCAGGTTTTCTAAACTTTTCAATTTGCTCAAATACCATTTTCTTGATGTCTAAACGCTCTACGACAACTTCGATAATCCAATCTACATTAGCGATTTTTGACATATCATCCGTCGTATTTCCAGTAGTAATTCTAGAAGCAAACTTCTGACTGTAAATAGGAGAGGGCTTTGACTTTAATGAAGTTGCTAAATGCTCGTTCACTAAACGGTTTTTTACAATTTTACTTTCTAAAGTTAGTCCTTTTTTAGCTTCTGCCTCAGT
This sequence comes from Flavobacterium sp. PL12, assembly GCF_039123485.1. Lineage (NCBI taxonomy): Bacteria > Pseudomonadati > Bacteroidota > Flavobacteriia > Flavobacteriales > Flavobacteriaceae > Flavobacterium > Flavobacterium sp. PL12. The sequence goes on along the minus strand of NZ_JBANDI010000023.1, from coordinate 53,317 downwards.
TAGTTCTCTTGGGATAATATCTAGAAGTAAGACTTCGACCCCAATGTTTGCAAAATGACAAGCAATTCCTGAACCCATTATTCCGGATCCTATTACTGCGACTTTTTTAATGGTGCGTTTCATATATAATTACTATTTATTTTATTAGACTATAATATTTTCAGCGTCTTTCCTTACTGAATTATTCTTTTTCAGTATGCTCTACAAGCTCTGCCATATCAATGACGTTCGCGTGATTAAATATATTTTTATCTTGAATTAATTCGTTGATTGTTTCTGCAACCTCAATAAAGTGCTGCAATTTCTCTTCAGAAATAGTTTGCTTAACACTTTCATTAAATTTCAAAACGGTATTTTTTGATAATTCTCTTTTTTCTTTACCAAATTCAGTAAGGTAAATAAGCACGCCTCGGCCATCTTCTGGATTTTTCTTTCGGATAATTAATCCTTTCTCTTCCATTGATTTCAAGGTTCTGGTTAGGCTAGTCGCTTCCATTCCCATTTTTGGACCTAAAGAAGTAGAAGGAGTTCCTTTATCTTTATCAATGCTCAATAAAGCAAATCCTGTTGACATAGTAGCACCATATTTAGAGGCTTCCTCGTTATACATTCGGGAAACGGCCTGCCAAGTGGCACGTAAGATATAATCTATCGTTTTGTCTTTCATATTTTTGCTATAGCGATTTCAAATATAATAAAAAATACTATGCATGCATAATATATTCAACTATTTTTTTGTTAAAAAGTAATAAATATAAAAAAACTCCTCTGATTTAGAGGAGTTTTGGAGTGAAAAAGTATTCTATAGTTTTTCAACTAATAAGTAATTATACATAAAAAAATTGCAGCTAGCTTCTAGCTATAGATTTTGTCAAATAACACTTTGTATTTTTCCATTATTGGTTTTCTTCTTAATTTTAAAGTTGGAGTCATTTCTCCACCTTCAATTGACCAAACGTCAGCTGTGAGTTCAAAACGTTTGATTTGTTCCCAATGACCAAATTTTTCGTTATATAAGTTTATTTCTTCTTGAATACGGTCAATCACTTTCACGTTTGAAATAATATCCTCGTTAGAAGTGCCAATATTTACTTTATGAATTTTTGCCCATTCTTTAATGAAATCAAAACTTGGTTGGATAAAGGCAGCAGGCATTTTTTGTCCGTCACCTATTACCATGATTTGATCAATAAAACGAGATTGTTTCATTGTATTTTCAATAATCTGGGGCGCAATATATTTACCACCAGACGTTTTAAACATTTCCTTTTTACGATCTGTGATTTTTAAGAATCCATCACTATCGATTTCTCCAATGTCGCCTGTATGGAAGTATCCATCAGTTACTGCTTCACTAGTTAGCTTTTCGTCTTTGTAGTAACCCAGCATAACATTAGGTCCTTTACAAAGAATTTCCCCATCCTCAGCAATCTTCACTGAGACGTTATCAATAACTTTACCCACAGTTCCAACTCTGAATCCTTTATTTCTCATGTCGTTGACAGAGATTACAGGAGAAGTCTCCGTTAAACCATAACCTTCCATTACAGGAATTTCGGCTGCTGCAAAAATTCTAGCTAAACGAGGTTGTAATGCGGCGCTACCTGAAACCATTAAATCTAGGTTTCCTCCCAAACCTTCTTTCCATTTACTGAAAATTAATTTTCTAGCTATTTTTAGTTGGAATTCATACCATGATCCATTCGCTCCATAAGGCTCATATTTCAATCCTAAATCAATAGCCCAAAAGAAAAGGCTTTTTTTAATCCCTGTCAGCTCTGTTCCTTTAGCGTATATTTTATCGTATACTTTTTCCAGAAGTCTTGGAACTGCAGTCATAACTGTTGGTTTAACCTCTTTTAAATTATCGCTGATTTTATCGATTGCTTCTCCAAAATAAACTGATACACCATAATACTGGTATAAGTATAATATCATTCTTTCGAAAATATGACAAATGGGAAGAAAACTCAACGCACGACTTGCTCCAGCTTCAAATGGAATTCTAGGAGCGCTGTTAATCACATCAGATACAATATTGTCATGCGACAACATCACACCTTTTGGTCTTCCCGTAGTTCCTGAAGTATATATAATTGTTGCCAAATCATGTGGATCAACACTATCTTTTATTGTTTCTACTTCTTGCTGGTTTCCTTGGTCTTCGCCACTAATTAGTAATTCATTCCAGTTTTTGCAACCTTCAATAGTGTTGAATGAGTACACTTCTTTTAGATGAGGTACTTTATCTTTTATTAAATTTACTTTTCTAAGCACCTCTTCATCAGAAACAAAACAATATTTTGCTTCAGAATGATTTAGAATATATTCATAATCATCTTCTGAAATGGTAGGATAAATTGGTACTGTTTGAGCAGCAATTTGTAAAACACCTATATCCATAATGTGCCATTCCGTTCGATTATTGGTAGAAATAATCGCGACTTTATCATTTTTTTGAACTCCCATACGCAACAATGCACGAGAAATCTTATTGGCTTTCGCTATATATTCTTGGGTAGAAGTTTTCTCCCAAATACCGTTAATTTTAGTCACCAATGCATCAGAAATATTATTATATTTCTCTTGCTGATAGTACGGAAAATCGAAAAGTCTAGTTACTGAAATCATTATAAAAAGATTGAATTTTTATGCAAATTAATTAAAATTTAATAATAACGATTACTTTTTTAGAATTAAATAGTAAATTTTAAAAGTTCTACAATTTGATTGCGAAATCGTTTTCTTTTATTGCATTTTAAGAATTTGATTTTAAAACAATTACTATTATTAGTTCAGAGACATTTTGGAAAGAAGTTTAACTGCAAGTATTTAAAATGAATCAAGAATACTATTTTGCTGTTGCATTGGTTGGTAAAATATTAGTAAAATAATATTTAATGATTATTAAAAGTTTGTCATTTCTTATCAGCTAAATTATGAAAATCACTGATTATTCTCATTTGTTTTAAATTAGTAGGCACGCATAGTATATTTCGTTATATTTGTTTTTACTAAATATCCCACTGATGATTAAGCCCACTTTAACTTCTCTTTTAAAAATCAATAAACCTTTAATAATAGCTCCAATGTTTTTAGTTTCAAATACTAAAATGGTGATTGAGGGAATGAAAGCGGGAGTTGCTGGGTGTATTCCAGCTTTAAATTATAGGACATTAGACGAGCTTGGCGCTTCTATAATTGAGCTTCGATCTGCTAAAGTTCCGGGGGGAAGTTTTGGTTATAACTTAATTGTCAATAAATCTAATATAAAGTACAAAGATCAATTAGCTGTTTTATGTGAGGAAAAAGTAGATTTTGTTATCACATCTTTAGGTTCACCGGAAGAGACAATCAGAATGGCACATAAAGTTGGAATCAAAGTTTTTTGTGATGTTACTGATTTGGCTTTCGCCAAAAAAGTAGAGACTTTAGGTGCCGATGCTCTTATCGCGGTCAATAATTTGGCAGGTGGGCATAGAGGAAATCATACGCCTGAAGATTTAATTAGAGAGTTGGATTCAAAAACAACATTACCTGTAATTTCTGCAGGTGGAGTAAGTAAGAAAGTGGATTTAGATACAATGATGGCTTACGGCGCAGTGGGTGTTTCTGTGGGAAGTCCATTTATTGCATCCTTGGAATCTGGAGTTTCTGAAGAATATAAGCAAGCCTGCGTAAACTATGGAGCGAAAGATATCGTTCTTACAGAGAAAATTTCGGGAACACCTTGTACCGTAATTAATACTTCGTATGTTCAAAAGGTAGGTACGAAACAATCATGGATTGAAAGCACGTTAAGTAAAAATAAAACTTTAAAAAAATGGGTGAAGATGATCCGTTATTTATTGGGTTCAAATGCTGTTACTAAAGCCGCAACTGAAGTAACGTATAAAACAGTATGGGTTGCAGGACCAACGATTGAAAACACTACTGCAATTCGCCCTGTTGCTGATATTGTAGATACTATTACAAACTAATTGATTAGTTCTTGTGATAGAACTAGTTTTTACAACTATAGTTTCTTTATTTAACTTTGTAATTATAATCTTCTTTTGTTGGATTGATTAGGAATACTTGTAATCCTGTAGCATCCTCTAATTTATTAATCAATTTTTCTCTTTCGTTTTTATTTTCAGGAAAAGGTTCGATTGTAATGAATGCAGCAGTTCCTTGTATCAATATATTTTTTATTTCTGGAGCATTTTTGGAATGATTTAAGACGCTTGCGGACTTTTCAAAAATAGAACTTTGGAATTGAGCACCGGAAGTGAATTTGTCATAATTCAGCGCTAAAGGAAGAATTGTAGCTGAGCCCAAAAATATTATAAAAATAGAACCGGTATAAAACCATCTTCGATTTCTTTTAGTTTTTAGACCTAAGAGGAAAAATACTAAAATTGAAGAAAAAGCGATTCCCATTAAGTTGGTGAAAAACAATAATATACTTCCGCTTGCTAAAATAAAATTGCCTTGTTCAAGCATCAGACCACAAGCACAAATAGGTGGAACTAGAGCTACAGCAATCGCTACACCTGCTAAAACAGTTGAATATTCACTACGATAATATCCATAAGATCCGCCGGCTCCAGCTAACAATGCGATTCCAAGATCTCGCAAATCAGGAGCAGTTCTAATCAATATTTGTTCGTTAGGGGATAAGTCAGGTAGCGTAAGCCCTATCAAGTAAGAGACAATTAGCGAACCTACTGTTCCCAGAAAAATTATGAGAACCATGCGAAACGATTGCTTTTTCCAACCCAAAGCAATGGCACCTCCTAAAGCGACGATTGGCTGACCAAGCGGAGCTATAATCATCGCACCAATAATGGTTGCTGAAGAGTTTTCTGAAAGTCCGAGGCAAGCTATCCCCACACTTAAAAAGAGCATCAAAGCAAACGAGCTTTGCCAGTCTTTTTTGTAGTGAAAAAAAAGTTTGTTGAAAACATATTTTCTTTCGTCAATAGCTATTTCTTGTGAGAAGAAATTATCTTCAACATATTTGTCACTTTCATTCGGATCAATCTTCATATTTCTTTTTTGTTTTATAAAACTGTAATGGCATTGGACTATATAATAGCTTTAAATTTTATCAATTGCTGCCGATAGAGTAATAACAATTAGTGTTTGTAGCTTTTACTAAAATATAGTAAAGAAAATAATATCTATGGCAAGGAATGAAAGTTTATTATTTCTAGAAGTAACAACAAATAATTTTCTAAGATCGAGAGGGGAATTAAATTACAGTCGCTCAACTACACTTAATTACTTTTACCCTTCTCTAAAAATCTTCCATATTTTATATCTGTTCCATAATTTTCGACAAAATTTTCATTTTTAAAAATCACTTTTCCTCCAACTATTACTGCGGTTACAACTCCTTCGTTTCTATTTACCAACCTTTCGTAGTTGTCAAATTCCGAAATGGTATCAATTTCTACATTTTCAGTAATTGAATCAAAATGAGTTGGATTCAAAATTACTAAATCAGCAATTTTTCCCTTTTCTAAATGACCACAATCTAAATCAAACCAATCCCCTTGCTCTTTTGTTAGCCTCCAAATGCATTTTTCCATAGTCATTATTGGAGTTCCTTTATCGATTGACTCTTGAACGATTTTAATCATTTTTAAAGGAAAATTGTAAAACGCCATGTTGTTGAGGTGGGCACCTGCATCAGAAAAACTAATTAAGTTGTACTTGAAATTGTAAAGATCTCTGTATTTTTCTTTTCTATCATTTGCTATGGTTGTAGTCCATCTTATTTTTTTGTCATACAATATTATCGTGTCCAAGAATGCGTCAACAGGATGAATGTTTTTTTCTTCAGCTATTTGGTAAAAGTTTTTACTAACTAAACTTTGGTCTGGACAATCTAGTATAACAGCTTTGCTCAAATCTTTATGCCAAACCTTTGGAGCAAACTTTTTCTTAATTTCTTTTTTAAAATTGTCTCTAAATTCCACATTCGTAATCAATTCATTTCTTTGGTCTAACTCTTTTGCAAGATTTCTAAGCGCTTCACCACTAGGAAATTCCTCAAACATCACTGAGTCGACGCCATCGTAATAAACTGTAAACGGACAAGGTGGTGACTGCATTCTGAAATCTGCATTTGCTAATATGTTTATCGATCTCGAAGCTAAAGCAATTAAAGGATAAATGTAACGATCGCCTATCAAGTCCATCATGGCAATCATTGTTGTTTTTAGGGGTTTTCTAAAAATACCTGCACTCGCAAGCATGTAATTTAGCGCATTGACTCTTGTAACTAGGTTAGGTGCGCCTTGAAGAATAGCATCTCTTTTTCGAAGTAATTCAATTAAACTTTTTCTTTCATTCCATGAGGAATAAAATGAGGGTGTTTTATGCGACCAGTAGCGATCACCGTCCATTTTATCCCACGGATTATCCATTGTTGATAAACCTATGAAACCTGCATCTAATGCTTCATTCAACATTTTAAGCATTATTTGCTTTTCGTCCTCACTTGCAGAAATTTCGTCTGATAAAGAGCGCTGAATCCCCATTGCTTTCATTCGAATATCAGAATGACCAATAAAAGAGGCTACGTTAACTCCTAATGGCAAATTGTTTATATATGATTTCCACTCTTTTGGGTTGTTCCAAGTTTTTTCTTTTTGTAATAATGGAAGCATCATTTCTCTTGGAATTGCTTCAACCCTGGTAAAGGAATCTGCTGTGTCTTCAGGACTATTAAAAACAGCAGAAACAGAACAGCTTCCTAGAATTATTGTTGTTACTCCGTGTCGTGCTGATTCTTTTATTCCTGGTGATGCTAATAGCTCAGCATCATAATGTGTATGTGAATCTACAAAACCTGGTACAATCCATTTTCTCTCAGCATTAATTATTTCCGCACCAAAACATTCAATCGAATTTGGTTCCGCTATTTCTTGAATCCGACCTAAATCATCAATTAATACATCTTTTTTTGACGCCTTCTCATCTTTGTCTCCAGAGAAAAAGAGTCCGTTCCTAATTAGTATGCTCATGATTTTTTATTTTGATTAGAAATATTGAAGTCAATTAAATTTAAAGGAAATAATATCCTCCTCAATAACAAATATAACTGAAAATCAGAAATTTCTATCACAAAAAATCGGAATATTAAGACAAGATTTTTTAATTTATTTAAATTTCTGTCTTAAGTTATTGTCCCAAATTGTATGTAAAATTGAATTTTAAAGTAGTTTACTTTTTAGTTTTCTTGCAAAAAAAAAGAGGATAACTAGCTGCAGTTATCCTCTTTTCCTCTTTATTTTCTCTCTTAGTATAGTGCTGAAACGCCAGCCTCTGCAACGGTGTGATCATTTTCAACCGAACTTCCGCTAACTCCAATTGCTCCGATAATTTCACCAGCCGCATTTTTAATTGGAATACCTCCTGGGAAAGTAATTAATCCACTATTTGAATGTTCGATATTATAGAGCGAACCTCCTGGCTGTGAAAGTTCTCCTATAACTCCAGTGTTCATATCAAAAAAACGAGCTGTTTTTGCTTGTTTAATTGATATGTCAAGTGATCCTAGCCATGCGCCATCCATACGTGCAAAAGCAACTAAATTTGCGCCTGCATCAACTACAGCGATGTTCATTTTTGTATCTATTGCTACTGATTTTTCTTGTGCTGCTGCAATTATTTTTTCTGCTTGTACTAATGATATATTCATGATTATTAGCTTTTTAAGTTATGATTAAAATACAAATTTAAAATAATATTTACTTTTTAACTTATCATAAAAGTTCATTCTGTTATGAATAAAGTTCAAAACAATTTATTTTTCAACTTTTACTATTTATATTCCTTGGGCTGTAGCCAAACTTATTTTTAAATGCTAAACTAAAGTTGGATAAATTATTATAACCAAAATCTAGATAAATGTCAGATGATTTTAATTTTCCTTTTTCGAGAATTTCTTTCGCAGCTTCGAGTTTCTTTTCCTGAAGCCATCTTCCTAGTGTGATTTTATATTCTTTAACGAAATGGCGTTTAAAAGTAGATAAACTCATGTTGCATAAAAAAGCAATTTCTCCTAGCTTTAAGTTTGCATGCATTCTGCTTTTAACAATTTTCTTAAAAGTAGAGCTTTCATCTGCAACCAATGATTTCAAATATTGCTCAAATTGAGATCCATATTTTTGAAGAAGATAAAGTATTAATTCCTCAAATTTTAAGGCTAATAAATTTTCGAAAAAGATAGCTGGAGCGTTACTAATTGTCGTTAATGAATTTAAATAAGTAGCTATATATGCGTCATTGCTTATTATAAAATAGGGAATTTCATTACTTACCACAATAGAATTTTGCGTATGCTTTTCTAAAAACTCTTTCAGTTTTTTATCAGAGAAAAAGAATAGTTTACAGTAATATGTTGGTTCGTTTTCTAACAACTCTGTCCATAACCAATTGCCTTTTTTTAGCAATAGCGATTGATCCTTATTGATGGCTACAGAATTTCCTGCAAAGTGGACTTATTTTTTACCAACTTGTAAAAAGCTAAACATATTCATGCTCAGGTGGACTTTACGTTTCACCACATCAGTATTCATCTTGAAGTCGTAAAGAAGCAAATCGGGGATTGCTTTATCGTTTTGCAGGTACGTTTCAGGTATATTAGCTATTGACATCCTTGTAATTTTAGCAGTGCTGCTTATTTGAACTGAATAATTTTCTATTTCAAATATAATAAAAGGATTTAATAATTTCTCACACTGATTTATCTAGAAGGACTTCTAATTGACAATATTTAGAATCTGTGCCAATTCTTCGTAACTGTAAAAGACAGTAGCTCCTTCATTAATTAAATCTTGTGCATTGTTTTCATTCGCTAAGCCATATACTTTAAAACCTCCTTTTACAGCTGCAATGACTCCTGCCACACTATCCTCGATTACTACACATTCCTCTATTTCAAATCCCCTTTGCTTACAAGCATGCAAGAAGGTTTCAGGTTCTGGTTTCCAACTATTAATTTGATAGGAGCTAAAAATTTTGTTTTCAAATTTTTCTATCAATCCAGTTGTCGTTAAATTCAAAGTAATTTTTTCGACAGGGCCGCTCGAAGCTACACAGAAATTTATATTTAAGGAATCGATAAATTCTTTAACACCCTTTATAGGTTTCAAATCTGTTTTAAAGGCTTCAAAAGTTCGTTTTCTGAATTCAGTTTCAAAACTTTCCGGTAGTTTTTTATTTATTAGAATTTCTATTTGTTCGAAAATGCTATTTAAACGTCTTCCATTAAATTTTTTAACAGCTTCTTCCATTGATATTTTTAGTCCAAAAGGCTCGGCCATTGAAAGTAATACTTGATTTGCAATACTTTCACTATCTACAAGTATTCCGTCACAATCAAAAATTATACATTTAAGGTTGTTAATTTTTGTTGTTTTATTTTCAAAAATCTTCGTTGAAGACAGTTCGTTTTTAGGTGTTACACTCATTCTATACTATATTCTTTGTAAACATTTTTAAATAAAGTCTTACGGTAAAACTATTACTTTAAACACAAATATAGATGAAATAAAGGATGCTTTACTTTATCATTATTGTCTACACTGTTCCGTCAGGAATAAAAATTAGATTTCGATACTATTACTTATTTAAAATATAAAATCAGTTCAATAAACTTGAAAATATTTAGAATTATGAAATAAAAAAGAGGATAATTAATTAAAATTATCCTCTTTTTATGCAATTATTTACTTAATCTTCTAATTGAAAATTAGTAGCGTATTGTATTTATGAATCTTCCTTACTGAACTTAAAACTTTTCAGTGAAAAACACTTCATTAAAAATAATTGAATATTATTTGAAAGTCCAACGAACTAATCCTGCATCTCCTACCTGTAAATCGATAACTAATTTTGTAAGACTGTTTTCAATTACTTTGTAAGCGGTAGCATCATTTAGTGTTAATGTTTTTCCATCTTCAGCTACTTTCCAAGTTCCTGTTTTTGTATCTCCACAGCTATCTTTTATAACGTAAGAACCATCAGATTTAAAGTTCCACGTTGAACCTTTTTCACAATCTGTTATTACACTACCGCCTAATACTGTTTTAGTTTCAAGACTCCAGTTTCTGATAATCATATTAACTTCAGTTTCCTCTTTGTCGCAAGAAACAAATAGAAATCCAGATAATACACAAATTGCTAAAATCAGTGCGCCAAAACTCTTTTTTAAATTTTTCATTTTTTTGTTGTTTAAGTTGTTGTTTATACTGCGGCAAAGTAAAGGACAAATAGATCATTAATTATTATAGAATTAAATATTAGACTTATGTTTTTCTCACATTTTGAAATTATTCAAAACAATTTGACAGACTTATTAATATATAATAATTCGTCAATTGTAATAATTTCAAAAGACCATTGAAACATGGGAATTATGTAATTTTCTTGCATATTAAAAGAGGAGCATTTTGCAATTTTTTTATAAATTTGAAAAATTTGTAACTTTATTACAAATGGATGTTTTACAGTATAATAACAATTTTCGACAGAATTTTAATTTCAAATTATTCAATTCAGCCGATTTACCTCCTAACTAAATGATATTAATCGTAGATGATATTCGTGCGAATATAATTGCCTTAAAAAAAACACTGGAACTTCATAGTATAGAAGTAGATACTGCCGAGTCTGGAGAGGAAGCGCTTAAGAAAATTTTGAAAACTGATTATAGCTTAATTATAATGGATGTTCAAATGCCTGGACTCGATGGTTTTGAGGTAGTTAGAATTCTTTCTGGTAATAAAAAGACGAAAGATATTCCAGTTATTTTTTTATCAGCTATAAATATTGAAAAGAAATATATTTTTAAAGGTTATGAAACTGGAGCGGTAGATTATATTACTAAACCTGTAGATTCTGACTTGCTGATATTAAAAGTTAAATCATTCATTAAGATATACGATCAGCAAAATGAGTTGAAAGTAATGAAAGATTTGCTTTCCAAAGAAATAGCGATTCGAAAGGAAGCTCAAGATAATTTAGAAATAAAAATTGTCGAGCGAACTAAGGAATTAGTTTTAAAAAATGAAGAGTTAGAATTTAAAAACCATGAATTGCAGCAATTTTCATGGGTTGTTTCTCATGATTTAAATGAACCGATACGCAAAATCCAAATATTTATTGGAATCATAAAAGACTTGTATTTAAAGGATAATCCAAAAGCGCTTGACTACGTAAATCGAACGATGAAATCTGCGGAGCGAATGCAAACACTAATTAGTGATTTATTAGCCTATTCGCGATTGTCATCCAAAGTCTTATTCGAAAAAACCGATTTAAATGTAGTTTTACAAGAAGTACTTTCTGATTTTGATTACCAAATTGAAAATAAAAGTGCAGTTATCAAAGTGACCGATCTGCCAGCAATTCATAGTATTCCAAGTCAGTTGCGACAAGTTTTTCAGAATTTAATAGGGAATGCACTTAAGTTTTCAGGTAATGTAGCTGTGCCTACAATCGAAATTACTTCTGAATTAATAAAAAATAGAGAATTTGATAGTGAAACTGATCCCGAAGGTGAATTCTGCAGAATCATAATATCAGATAACGGTATTGGTTTTGACGAAGTATACTTGGATCGAATTTTCGTTATTTTCCAGAGTTTGAATGATCGCTCTATTTATGAAGGAACGGGAATAGGATTAGCCATTTCGAAAAAAATTATGGAAAAACACAACGGATTAATTACTGCAAAAAGTGAGTTGGGTAAAGGAGCTAGTTTCATTCTAGTTTTACCTCTACAGCAAGAGATTCAAACTAACTAAACACAATTTATGAAAAGTAATTTTAAAAGAAATTTATTAATAAGTTCTACCATTTCATTAGTGGTATTAGTGATTAGTTCGACTGCTTCATACATCAGCATAAAAAATTTATTAGAAAGTGTAACATCGGTTAATGAAACTCAGGATGTCATTTACAATGTTAATGAAGGAGAAGCTGTTCTTACAGATGCACAAACCAGTATGCGCGGTTTTCTGATCACAGGAAATGAGCAATTTGTTGATATGTATAAAAAGGCTGAGATAGAATCAAGCACTTTCTTTAATAAACTCGACGAACTTACTCTTGATAATCCTAAGCAAAATAAAGCGGTTCAAGATTTAAAAGTGCGAAGAAATAATTATTTCGATTATTTAAAAGGCCAAATTGCTAAAAAACGCCTTGGAAAACAAACGATATCATTTGACCTTAATGCTGGAAAAATGATGATGGATGAATTGAAAGATTCTTTCCGTAAAATTGAGAAAAACGAACAATTACAGTTAAAAAATCGAAATCAAAATGCTGAAAGCTATGGTAGTTACAGCCTGATTTTGATTGTTGTCGCATTCGTAATTGCATTTATAATTTCACTGGTTTTCTTAGTTAGAATTCTAAAAGATTTCACTGAACGCGCTAGATTGCAAGAGGAATTACAAAAAAAAGATAAAGAAACAGCTGATAGAATTGAAGCCATTAGTACTATTGCAGTGAATATTGCACAAGGAAATTATGACATTCGGGTAAGTGACAGTAAAGCCGATGCATTAGGAACGGTTGGAGAATCGTTAAATAATATGAGTTCGTCCTTACAAAATTCTTTTACCTTATTATCTGATAAAGAATGGCTGCAATCAGGTATTGCTCGTCTTAATAATATTATTTTAGGTGACAAATCAATGCTGGATTTAGCCAGAGACATAACTGAATTTTTATGTGTTACCACTAACAGTAGTGCAGGAGCTTTTTATGTATTGTATGGTGATGTTCTTTTGTCTAAAGCTGGATACAGTTATATTCCTAATAAAAGTCGAGAACGAATTCAAAGTGGTGATGGATTATTAGGGCAAGCAGTTGTTTCGGGAAAAGTTTTAGAATTGAAATCAGTTCCTTCTGAATTTATTCAAGTCAATTATGCGCTTGGAGAAATTAAGCCAACACATATTGTCGCACTTCCTTTAATGGATAACACGGTTGAGGGTGCAGTGGAACTTGTTAGTATTAACGGTTTTTCTGATCTTCATTTAGAGTTCCTAAATATTGTAAGTAAGAATATTGGAATCGCTATTAAATCTACTAAAAATAGAAAGCGTGTACTGGAATTATTAGAAGAGACGGAGGCGCAATCAGAGGAATTAAGAATTCAACACAGCGAATTAGAATCAATGAATGCTGAGTTAGAGACGCAAACGGAAAAATTGCAAGCATCTGAGGAAGAGTTACGAGTGCAACAAGAAGAGCTAGAACAAACTAATGAAGAGCTTTCGGAACGGAGTATTTTATTAGAAGAAAAAAATACAGAGATTCTTAAAAAATCAGAGGCTTTAGAATTATCAACTCGTTATAAATCAGAATTTTTGGCGAATATGTCTCATGAATTGAGAACGCCGCTAAACTCTATTTTACTATTAAGCCGATTGTTATCTGAAAATAATAATAAGAGCATGAACGATGAGGAAATTGAGTTTGCTCAAGTAATTCAAAGTTCTGGAAATAGCTTACTAGGTTTAATCGATGAGATTTTGGATTTATCTAAAATTGAAGCAGGTAAAATGGAACTAGAATATATCGACGTGACAACTAAAGAAATCACGGATGGTTTATCTAGTTTATTTACGCAAGTAGCTAAGGCTAAAAACATAGGTTTTGAAATTATTGCCCATGAAGCGCCTGTAATTCTTAAAACAGATAAGATGCGATTAGAGCAAATTCTAAAAAATCTTATTTCAAATGCTATTAAGTTTACCGATAGAGGATCAGTAAGCGTCGAGATAAAAATAAATACAGATGACGAAAACATAATTTGTTTTATCGTAAAGGATACAGGTATTGGAATCACATTAGATAAACAACCGCTGGTTTTTGAGGCATTTCAGCAAGCAGATGGTTCTACTAAAAGAAAATATGGAGGAACAGGTCTAGGTCTCTCTATTAGTAGAGAATTGGCTAAATTGTTAAACGGTGAAATAATTTTAAATAGTGTGGAAGGGGAGGGAAGCACGTTCACGCTTTGTTTACCGAAATTTGTCAATAAAAATAAAAAAGTTGTTGTTTCAGTTAGACCTGATGTTGAGGTTTTAGATACGATTGCTAATACTGAAAAGGAAACAAAGAAAAAATATATATCAACTGTAATTCCTGACGAAATTGAGGATGACAGAAATAATATTTTACCCGGTGAAAAAGTAATTTTGATTGTCGAAGATGATATGAATTTTGCCAAATCTTTGCTGTCATTTAGTAGGCAGAATGGGTACAAAACTATTGTTGCTGTTCGAGGCGATTACGCTTTAAAATTTGCAATTTTATACAGACCAGTCGGAATATTATTAGACATTGAGTTGCCAATTAAAAGTGGTTGGGAGGTTTTAGAAGAAATAAAAAACCATCCGCAGACTAAACATATTCCGGTTCATATTATGTCATCACATAAATTGAAGCAAGAAAGTTTATTACAAGGAGCAGTTGATTTTCTTCATAAGCCAGTTGCTTTTGAGCGAATCCCAGAAGTTTTTACACGAATAGAACACATCATTAGTAAGGAATCGCAAAAAGTTTTAATTATTGAAGATAATCCTAAGCATGCTAAAGCGTTAGCCTTCTTTTTAGAAAATCATAATATTAATTCGGAGATTAAAAGTGAAGTTTCAGATGGTTTAGAAGCGCTGAATAAAAAGGATATTGACTGTGTAATTCTAGATATGGGAATTCCTGACAAGCATGCTTATGAAATTTTAGAAGGTGTAAAGAAAAGTCCAGGTCTTGAAAATCTTCCCGTAATTGTATTTACAGGAAAAAGTTTATCGTTAAAGGAAGAAGTAAAAATTAAAAAATATGCCGACTCAATTATTGTAAAAACAGCTCATTCGTACCAAAGAATGTTAGATGAGGTTTCACTTTTTCTACATTTAATGGAAGAGAATAAAGGTGCGGATGATAAAAAAGAGAACTATAAAAAGCTCAATCAGCTGAATAATATATTGCTCAACAAAAAGGTTTTAATTGTAGATGACGATGTTAGAAATATTTATTCTTTAACCAAGGCTTTAGAAGCTTTTAAAATGAATGTAATAACGGCGTTTGATGGGAATGAAGCGATAAAAATGCTTGCTGAACATGCTGACACAAATATTGTTTTGCTAGATATGATGATGCCAAATATGGATGGGTACGAAACGGCTGAAAAAATCAGGGACAACCCTAAATTAAAAGCACTGCCATTGATTGCAGTTACTGCTAAAGCAATGACCGGCGATCGAGAAAAATGCATAAAAGCAGGAGCTTCTGATTATATTACGAAGCCTGTAGATATTGACCAACTGCTTTCGCTATTGCGAGTGTGGTTGTATGATAAAGTTTAATATAAATTGATTTGAATATATGAATAAGAAAAGACTCTTAATTATTGATGACGATCCTAGAAATATTTTTGCACTAGTCAATACGTTGCGTGCAAGATCTTATGATTGTCTCTCTTGTTTGAGTGCTGAAGAAGCTATAGTGCTACTGCAGACTGACGAAGTTATCGATGCTGTTTTAATTGATATGATGATGCCAGATATGGATGGCTACGATGCTATTCCAATTATAAAAAAAATACCTTCTCGGGAAACCACGGCAATTATTGCAGTGACAGCTCAAGCGATGACCGGCGATAAGGAAAAATGTTTTCAGGCCGGTGCAGATGATTATATATCAAAACCAGTCGACGTAGATAAATTGCTAGTAGCATTATCTAAAATTTAAAGTTATTATGATAGAAGACATAGAGTTAGAAACGTTTATTAATGATGTTTATGAATATTATGGATTTGATTTAGGAGGGTATTCTAGAGCCTCCTTAAAACGTCGCGTCAATAGAATAATGAACTTAGACGGTTTCCCTAGTTTTTATGATTTTTTATCGAAAGTAAAATACGATGCTGATTATTACAAAAGAGCAATTGACGAAATTACGGTTAATGTAACAGAGATGTTTCGTGATCCTTCTTTTTATAAAGTGTTACGAAATGAAATTTTACCCTTATTGGCCACCAAACCTTTTATCCGAATTTGGCATGCAGGATGTTCCAGCGGTGAAGAAGTATATTCGATGGCTATTTTATTGCAAGAAGCAGGATTACTGCACAAATCAATTTTATATGCAACGGATATTAATACAAAGGTTTTAGAAACTGCTAAAAAAGGAATTTTTCCGCTTAGAATGATGAAAGATTATTCGGAGAACTATAGAGATTCTGGCGGACAAGAAGATTTTTGTAATTATTATATTGCAAATTATGGAAATGCTAAATTCAGTGAAGACCTAATCAAAAAAATGGTCTTTTCTCAACATAATCTGGTTTCAGATACTTCGTTTAACGAATTTGATATGATTTTTTGTCGAAATGTATTAATTTATTTCGATAATGAATTGCAGTCGAGAGCTATTAAATTATTTGACGAAAGTCTTTCCATGCTCGGTTTTTTAGCTCTTGGAACTAAAGAAACCATAAAATACTCCATTGCTCAAGACAAATACAAACAAGTGCAGAAAGAAAAATTATGGAGAAAAATAAAGTAACTGCAAACTGTAAAGTGCTAATTATTGGAGGTTCCGCAGGGAGCTTGCATGCGCTTATGGATATATTACCTAATTTACCAGCAGTGAATTCCTTTGCATTAGTTATTGTACTCCACAGAAAACATTCTGACGATAGTAATTTAGAAGAACTACTCAAGATAAAGTCCAACACTCCTTTAAAGTTAATAGAAGACAAAATGGAGTTTGAATCAGGTTATATGTATGTTGCACCTTCTAATTATCACTTGTTATTCGAGAAAAATGGCACACTTGCTTTAGATAGCTCGGAGAAAGTAAATTATAGCAGACCTAGTATTGATGTTTCTTTTGAAGCTGCTGCAGAAATTTTTGGTAGCAACGTAATTGGTATTTTACTTTCCGGTTCTAATGCTGATGGGACTGCGGGATTACAAGCCATTCAAAAAGCAGGAGGAACTGTCGTGGTTCAAAATCCAACATCTGCTGATATGCCTTTTATGCCAAACAACGCAATAAAAAATATGACTCCTGATTATATTTTAACCACCGAAGAAATATTGAAGTTTATACTGTTAATAAATGGGTGATTACTTCTTTAATAAGATATAGTAATAACTACTTTAGTAAACGGTACTGATGACAATTTAATCTACAAAAGTTTCTATTAGGACCTCTTTTAATGTTTTAATTTCAGTGTGGTTCAGTTTCCCCAACAACTTTACAATTCTCTTTTTATCAATTGTTCTAATTTAGTCAATTGCAGTCATTTACTTTCTTTCATTATGATTTTCTGGAACTCTAGTAGGATATTGTTTTACACAAGAAGCCATAGGTGCAATAACGATTGTGCTCAAGTACTTGTTCAATTCATTTGGTGAAACGATTGCACAAGGTCTTGTTTTTTGAATTTCACTACCTAATATAGTATCAAGATTACTAAAACTATTTCATATTGAATTAATTTCCTTCTTCAAAATTTTCATCATCAAAAACATCATTCAATAACATTTTATCATCACCTTCTTTGCTCATTTTACTACTCTAAGTTCGATATAACTAAGTATGCAAATAATTAGTACTTCAATCAAAAAATAAATCATTCCTAAAATTGTCAGAAGAGTATGGTACACAAATAGAAGACCGATTGTCAATGCACAATAAAGTAAGTTTGATATACCTATCAGCCTTATAAAAAGTTTCAAATCTCCTTTTAAAAATAAAAAACAAGTGATGGAATAAATAAAGAAACAAAACGCTATTATAGAAAGGTCAATCAATACTATTTTAGGCATTCCAAAATGTTCATTAAATGGCCTTAAAACTCCAAACAAAAAAAACGCAGTTAAAATCGCCCCTACACTGTCAATAAGAAGAAGTGTTTTTTGTTTATCTATAAAATAGTATATTAATTTATTCATCAATCTGTTCGCTAAAAATTTCGTTTTGAACTAAATTATTCTCTGTTCCTATTTCAAATTGCAATCTCAGTATTAATTCAACTAAATTACTCCAATTTACAGCACCTTTTTTAATAACTGATTCTGCAAAAAATCAATGTAATAATTTACTTTTAGCGTAACTCTCTATTCTTTATGTGATTAATAATATAAATTATTCGATTTTTTAGCAATATTCTTTTTCATTGCTTTTACATCTTCTATAATTTGGTCAGTTGCGAATTCAGCCAAGTTCAAACGATAATTACCATTAGAATCTATTACTGCAGAACTAAAACATGGATAATGCATCTTAAAAAGTAACTTTTCAATTACTTTATCGTTATCCTTTTTCCAATTAATTTTTTCTGGATGATAATATTTTAAATCTTCATCAGTTTTGTAAATCCAAAAGTGATTGTATTTTGCTATTCTATCAAGTTTATTTTTGTATTCTGTTCTAAAAAAATCTATACTTAAACTATCCGACCTATTATTACATTCATCTTTTCCTGGATAGAAAATTAATATTGTAATTTCATTTTCTAAAGGTCCGTTTTTGCTAAGTTCCTTTTTTAGTAATGATAATTCTTGTTTATTTAGCTTTCCTATAGTCTTTCGTTTGTAAAGTATTTTAGCAGTTTGATCTTCAAGATTATATTGAGTGTAACTAAAAACGGTTTCTTTTTTTACTGATTTTTCAAATTCATCTTTACTGATTAGCTGAAAATTAACATTATAATATTTTTCAGGTTTTGATTGAGAAATCACTGTTTGAAACGAAATCGTTAAAACTAAAATTAGTAGGTGAAGTATGTTTCTCATAAGATTATCTCTAAGTTTAATCTAAAGATTGGATGACTAAAATGATTCTTAATCGTAGCTAATATATAAAAATAATAGTACAAATTTTAGATTTTTATCACCATAATATTTCATGATGCTCTTTTATTAAAGTTAAGTCGAATTATGAATATTTTGAAACATCCCAATCTATCAGAAATATATATATCGATATATGACACTTAAAGTATAGTAAGTCCGACTAAAATTAGAAACACAGATTAGAGTATAGTTTTATGATCTAAGTACCTTTTCTTTTTTTTAAACGCCATAAAAAAAGCGCTCTCTTTCGAGAACGCTTTCCATATATAAATAGCTAAATATTAGTTGTTTTCAATCCATTTTCTAGCATTGATAAACGCTTCATGCCAAGGAGAAACTTCGTCGTTTCTATCTTTTGGATAATGCGCCCAGTTCCATTGGTAAGTAGAACGTTCGATATGTGGCATAGTAACTAAATGGCGCCCTGTAAGATCGCAAAGCATCGCAACATCATAGTGCGAACCGTTTGGATTAGCAGGATAGCCTTCGTAAGCGTACTTTCCAACTATGTTGTAACGCTCTTCGCCTAATGGTAATTCGAATTTTCCTTCACCATGCGAAACCCAAACTCCTAACGTTGCTCCAGCCAAGCTAGACAGCATAACTGATTTATTTTCTTGTACCGTAACTGAAGTGAAAATACTTTCGTGTTTATTACTGTCGTTGTATAACATTTTCGGCATTTGTTCGTGCTCTGAATGGATTAATTCCAATTCAACAAACAACTGACAACCGTTGCAAATTCCAACAGATAAAGTGTCTTCGCGTTTGAAGAAATTATTTAATGCTGTATTTGCTTTTTCATTGTATTTGAAAGCTCCCGCCCAACCTTTGGCAGAACCTAAAACATCAGAGTTAGAGAAACCTCCAACCGCTCCGATGAACTGAATGTCTTCTAGATTTTCACGTCCCGAAATTAAATCAGTCATGTGAATGTCTTTTACATCAAAACCAGCCAAATACATTGCATTTGCCATTTCACGCTCAGAATTACTTCCTTTTTCACGAATAATAGCTGCTTTTGGACGTGATTTCGAATTATCGATTAATGGACTTTTTCCTGTAAAATGAGTTGGGAAAGTATATTGTAATGGTTGGTTTTTGTAATTATCAAAACGCTGTTGAGCCGTTCCGTTTTTGGATTGTTTTTGATCTAATAAAAACGAAGTTTTAAACCAAATGTCTCTGTATTTTGCGATGTCTAGTTTGCAATGCCCAAAGTCTAAGCTTGGTTCATTAGTTGCATTTCCTAATTTGTAAAAAGCAACTCCGTTAGCATTTAGTTTAGCTTCAATCGTTGCATTATCTTTTGCTTGGAAAACAATTCCGATATTCTCAGCAAATAAATATTTTATGATGTCTTTCTCTTCAAAAACAGAGAAATCAATTTTGGCTCCTAAATTCACATCAGCAAAACACATTTCTAATAAAGTAGTGATTAAACCACCACTTCCGATATCGTGACCTGCAAGAATTTGATCGTCTAAAATTAATTCTTGAATGGTATTGAATGCATTTTTGAAAAAAGCAGCATTTTTAATAGTTGGTGCTTCGTTTCCTATTGCATTTAATGTTTGTGCGAATGACGAACCGCCTAATTTAAAATCATCTTGCGACAAATTGATATAATAAATAGAACCACCGTCTTTTTGTAAAACAGGTTCTACTACTTTTTTAATATCAGTACAATTACCACCTGCCGAAATAATAACCGTTCCTGGTGCGATTACTTCGTCATTTGGATATTTTTGTTTCATCGAAAGCGAATCTTTTCCTGTTGGAATATTGATTCCCAATTCGATTGCAAATTCTGAACAAGCTTCCACCGCTGCGTATAAACGAGCGTCTTCACCTTCATTTTTACAAGCCCACATCCAGTTGGCAGACAATGAAATTCCTTTCATTCCGTCCTTAATAGGAGCCCAAATAATGTTTGATAACGATTCTGCAATAGCAGTTCGTGTACCTGCAATAGGATCGATCAAAGAGGCAATAGGAGAGTGCCCAATTGATGTAGCAACACCTTCAATTCCTTGATAATCTAAGGCCATTACACCAACATTATTTAATGGCAATTGCAATGGTCCTGCGGTTTGTTGTTTAGCGACTTTACCACCTACGCAACGGTCTACTTTATTGGTCAACCAGTCTTTACAAGCCACTGCTTCTAATTGCAATACTTGTTCTAAGTAAGTTGAAATATTTCTCACAGAATATTCTAGCGGAGCATAATTGTAAGCAATTGTTTTATCATTCATGACCGTTTTTGGAGAACTTCCAAAGAAATCTTCCAAAGCATAATCCATCGGTTTAGCACCAGTAGATTCTGACTCAAAAGTAAAGCGGTGATCGTTAGTAACATCGCCTACTTGGTACATAGGAGAACGCTCTCTGTCAGCCACTCTTTGTAATAAATCAATATCTTTTTGACCAATAACTAATCCCATTCTTTCTTGAGATTCGTTACCGATTATCTCCTTTGCCGAAAGGGTAGGATCACCCACAGGTAATTTATCTAAATCTATCAATCCTCCTGTTTCTTCCACTAATTCCGAAAGACAGTTTAAATGTCCGCCAGCACCGTGATCGTGAATGGAAACAATTGGATTGTTATCACTTTCTACAAAGGCACGAATGGCATTCGCAGCACGTTTTTGCATTTCTGGGTTCGAACGCTGTATGGCATTCAACTCAATTCCGGAACCAAAAGCACCTGTATCTGCAGAGGAAACTGCAGCACCACCCATTCCGATTCTATAATTTTCTCCACCTAGAATAACGATTTTGTCGCCTTCTTGTGGTTTTTTCTTAAGCGCTTGGTCTAATTTTCCGTAGCCAATTCCACCTGCTTGCATGATTACTTTATCGTAACCAATTTTGCGATTGTTTTCTTGGTGTTCGAAAGTTAAAACAGATCCAGTAATTAGCGGTTGTCCGAATTTGTTTCCAAAATCTGAAGCTCCGTTAGAGGCTTTAATCAAAATATCCATTGGAGTTTGGTACAACCAAGGTCTTGCTGGAACCGCATCTTCCCAAGGACGATTTTCCTCTAGTCGAGAATAAGAAGTCATATAAACTGCTGTTCCGGCTAACGGCAACGAACCTTGTCCACCAGCTAAACGATCCCGAATTTCTCCACCAGAACCTGTTGCAGCTCCGTTGAAAGGCTCTACGGTTGTCGGGAAATTATGTGTTTCTGCTTTTAAGGAGATAACGGAATCAAATTCTTTAATTTCGTAAAAATCAGCTTTGTCAGCAGTTTTAGGAGCAAATTGTTGCACTCTTGGCCCTTTTACAAAAGCCACATTATCTTTGTACGCCGAAACGATATCGTTCGGGTTTTCTTGAGATGTTTTTTTGATTAATTTAAAAAGAGACGTTTCTTTTTCTTCGCCATCAATTACAAATGTTCCGTTGAAAATTTTGTGACGACAGTGTTCTGAATTCGCTTGTGAGAAAGCAAAAATCTCAGAATCAGTTAATTTTCTTCCTAATTTGGTTGCTAAATTATCCAAATATTCTACTTCTTCAAGGCTTAAAGCCAAACCTTCTTTCTTGTTGTACGCATCTATATCTTCGATGTCTAAAATAGGTTCTGGTTGCACATTGATAGTAAAAATATCTTGGTGTAACTCTGCATATTTTTGCGAAAGCATTGGGTCGAAATCAGTAAAATCTTCCGTTGCTTTATGAAACTCCTCAATTCGAATGATCCCCGAAATCCCCATATTTTGAGTGATTTCAACGGCATTTGTACTCCATGGAGTCACCATAGTGGCACGTGGTCCAACAAAAAAATCCGTGAGTACGGATTTTTCTATTTTATTTGAGTCGGCAAAAAGCCAATTTAATTTTGAAATGTCTTGAGCCGAAATTTCGTTTTGCGTTTGCACTGCAAAAACAGTTTTGCTTTGGTTTTCAAAGAAATGGATCATTGTTGTGTAGTTAGTTGTATTTACGGTGCAAATTTAGTCTAAAAAAGTAGTAAGCGCAAGGATTAAAAATTCAATTTTTGATGTGCCAAATTTCTATATTGCATATTACAAATGCAAATTATTCGAAGTTCAGAATTCTACAATCGACCTTGCTAATACTATATAATTTACAATCTGAAACATTGTGATAGAGATACTTCCTTCGTCAGTATGACAAAGACATTGCAATAATTAATGTTAGCAATGCTTGAAATGATTCCTACTTCGGAAATTCCATATTCTGATACGCACCTAAATCAGGAGGTAAAGTTCTCATTTTGCCTAAAACATCTGTTGGAATTAAATAGGCCGAATTTCCTTTCGCGAAAGCAGAAGAAGCAGCATCTATATTTAATTTGTTTTGTGCTGTTTTGAAGAATTTTGGATCTTTATTTAAAATAATAGCGTTGTAATGTACCGCATCAGATGTGAACTGATAATCTGGATTAGTTGCGAACTGACTAGATGTATTATCAAATTTTATTAAGCAGTTGTTAAATTGGTATTTAAAAGCAGCTCCCGTTTTCTTATTCAGCGTCATTTCATTCGAATACGATCCATAAATAATACAGTTATTAAAAGTAGCTTCCGCTAAATCTTTAGCTTCTGGAATAGCACCGGTTATATAATTACTTAAGGATAGAGCTACTTGTTGCGAACTGTTCCAGTTATTATTAAAAGTGGAATGCGTGAATTTATAACTCCCTCCATAATTACAAGCTAAATTAGCTAGTCCTGCATTATTAATAACTATATTTTCTCCATTAATTTTTCCGGTCTGCGCCAAAATACCGTAGTTCGTTGAGTTGTAAATTTGGGTATTTTTGATAGAAACTGTTGTTCCATCATTATTTTGAATTAACAATCCAATGGTTGCATTTTTAATAGTTAAGTGATTAAAGAAGTTGTTAGTACTGCCGTCAGTAAGCCAAATAGTTCCCCATTGTCCTGGTACGTTTTCAAAATCAGGTTCTAAACGATCGCCTTCAAAAACAACTTCATTTTCCAATTTATCAGTTGTAGAAACTGAGCCATTTACTTTTATGGATGCTTTATTGCAAACAATGAGACCTGAATTAGAATGAAAATATACTTTGGTTCCGGCTTCAAAAGTCGCAGTTTTACTGCTAGGAACAGCTGCGTAACCATAAATGACGTAGGGTTTATTTTTTGTGAATTGTAGCTCGTTTCCATTAACGGGATCATTTTCGTCCAAATAAAAACCTTCAATTTTTTGATCGCCAATAGGAAGCGTTTCGATTGTGCCATCAACAAAACGTTTTGGATATAGAAAAACCGCATCTTGAATAAGGGTAACTAATTCGACACTTTGAAGATTTTGACCTCCGTCGAACTGAATTTGGTCAGTGTATAAAAAATCGGTAGAATTTGCGTCGGCAATATTTGCTGTAGTTTCGATAAAAATATACAAACTATCTTTAGCCAATACATCGACATTATTAAAAATTTTTCCGTTTGTCCCGAGCATTCCATCAACGGTCATTCGATATTTAGAATTAAGTCCTTTGGCTAGTTTTATAGTAGGAATAGTAATGTCGCTCTTACTTCTATTGTAAACTTTCAGTCTGTACGTACTAGAACCAATACTGGTAAACACAGTATCTAGATAAATAGTGTCTCTAGAAAACTCTAATTTACCTGAGCTAGCAATGGTTTCAAAATCAGAGCGACAGGAGCAAATAGATATTATAATTGCAATAAAAGTCAATACTATTTGTGGACGCATTTGATTTTTTTTTTGTAAAAATAGGCAAAATCTATAATGAAATTAGAATTACAAATGTAATTCCTATCTTCTCCCGTATCTTTTATTTAATTTTACAGATTAAAAGCTACTAACATGTCATTTGATAAAGAAAAAATACTGAATTACTGTAATAAAATTTCTGAAAACACATTAATGCGAACCTTGAATATCACGTATACAGATGCAGGTGAGGATTTTTTGGTTGCAACAATGCCCGTTAATTCTTCAGTGCATCAGCCTGTGGGGATTTTACACGGTGGTGCAACGGTAGCATTAGCTGAAAGTGTAGGAAGTGCGGCATCAATGTTATTTGTAAATCCAGAAGTGAGCGATGTGAGAGGTATAGAAATATCTGCTAATCACTTAAAATCAAAACGTAATGGAATTGTAACTGCTACAGCAAAAATTGTTCATAAAGGACGTAGTATTCACTTATGGGAAATTAGAATTGTCGACGAGAATGACAATTTAATTTCGCTTTGTAAGTTGACCAATATGATTTTGCCAAAGAGAAAAAGCGAGGATAAATAATGGCAGAAATCGAAAGTAAAATTCAAAATCATTTAATAAATCAATTACCATTTGTGTTGTATTCAAAACCAAATGTTGAGGGTGTTATTGCTATGTTTCAAAAAGATGCTAGTTTATTTTCAGTAAATGATTTTAGCGAAAAGGGTTTTGTGTTTGCAAGTTTTGATGGAACTAAAACCTATTTAATCCCAGAAAAGGAATCAGAAATAATGCATTTCTCTTTGAATAAAAAAGAATTACTACCATCCAAAACACAATTTAAAGCAGTCGATGTTATTGTTAAAAGGGAATTTGAAGCTTTAGTTTCGAAAGGGATTCAAGCTATAACAAATAACAAATTCAAAAAGGTCGTCTTATCACGAACAGAGCATGTTGAAATTGTAGATTTTAATATGTTTAAAACTTTTGAAAAGTTGGTTCAATTTTATCCTTCAGCCTTTGTATACTGCTTTTATCATCCGAAAATTGGTAATTGGATTGGAGCTACTCCAGAACAATTATTAAAAGTTAGCGAAGACAAATTTGAAACCATTTCATTAGCAGGAACGCAAAAAGATACTGGTTCGTCGGATATATTGTGGGGCGAAAAGGAAAAAGAAGAGCAACAATTTGTTACTGATTATTTAGTTTCAAGACTTCAAAGCGTAGCTTCAGATGTAAAGTTCACAGAACCGTATAGTGTTAAAGCTGGAAGTATTTGGCATATAAAAACGGATGTTTCAGGAGATTTAAATTCTGATTCTAGTTTGAAAGAAGTAGTTCAATTACTTCATCCAACGCCAGCAGTTTGTGGCTTACCTAAAGAAATAGCAAAGGAATTCATTATCGAAAACGAGCCTTACGACCGAGGTTTTTATACAGGTTTTCTTGGTGAACTAAATTGTAGCTTTACAAATAAGAAAGCAAGCTCAGATTTGTTTGTTAATTTAAGATGTATGGAAATTAAAAACTCTCAATCTCATTTGTATATGGGTTGCGGAATTACAAAAGATAGTATTCCTGAGAAAGAGTGGGAGGAAAGTGTGAATAAATCAATGACAATGAAAAAGGTATTGTAATTTAGACTTTTGGAAAATTGTTGTGATTATCAACTAAAACAATTAAACCGCCTAGCGGAAAATAAAAATATATTAATATGAAATTAGACATACTAGCTTTTGGAGCACATCCTGATGATGTAGAATTAGGTTGTGCCGGAACTATATTAAAAGAAATCTCATTAGGGAAAAATGTTGGAATTGTTGATTTGACTCGTGGCGAATTAGGAACTCGTGGTTCTGCTGAAATTAGAGATCAGGAAGCAAATGCTGCTGCAAAAATTTTAGGTGTTGTGGCACGTGAAAATTTAGAAATGCGTGATGGGTTTTTTGTTAATGACGAAAAGCACCAATTAGAAATCATAAAAATGATTCGTAAGTACCAACCTGAGATTGTTTTGTGCAATGCAATAGACGATCGTCATATTGATCATGGAAAGGGAAGTAAATTAGTTTCTGACGCGTGCTTTCTATCTGGTTTAATGAAAATTGAAACTGAATTAGATGGAGGACAACAAAAAGCTTGGAGACCAAAGCTTGTTTATCATTATATTCAATGGAAAAATATCGAACCTGATTTTGTGGTAGATATTACCGGATTTACAGATAAAAAAATAGAATCGATTTTAGCTTATGGTTCGCAGTTTTATGATCCAAATTCTAAAGAACCAGAATCACCAATTAGCAGTAAAAACTTCCTAGAAAGCTTAAATTATCGCTCTAGAGATTTAGGTAGACTTTCTGGAGTAGAACACGCGGAAGGTTTTACAGTTGAAAGATATTTGGCAGTCAATAGCTTAGCAGATTTGAAGTAAAATAGATGTAATTTTTTGAAAAAATTATTTGCAAAAGTAAACTTATGTTGTATCTTTGCCAGCGCTAAGCATTATGGTGGTTGTAGCTCAGTTGGTTAGAGCATCGGTTTGTGGTACCGAGATTTTGATACAATATATAGTTTACTTTTGGTCCTTTTTTAAGGGCTTTTTTTATTTCTAAAATCCACATTCCTAGTGACTTACAATAATAGAGAAGAACGTTTTTAATTTAAATATTGTCTGATTTATATTTGCTAAATGTAAGGAAAAAATTCCAATTATTTGTTGTTTTTTTGACACTTCTTTGACACTTTTATCAATGTTTGTCTAAAAAATTATATCTGTTTTTAAATTTATGAAATTAAGATCAAAATTCTACTATAAGCCCTCTAAAAAAAAGTTTGATCTTCTATAGAAAATAGCGAAATGTTTTAGATGTCCTTACTTGCTTAGCTAATAAATATACTTCTTTTAGTCATTAATATTTCACATTCATTTTTTTAATTCCCCAAAGTAGGATATCCTTAAAATTCGGATAAATTACAATCATGTATAATACAAAAACGATAGACATCACTATTCTGATCTTCTTTACCACGCTTTTTGGTAAAGTTAAAAGGATCAAGATTAAATAAACAATTGCAACTGCTACAACACAAATGTATACTGACATGTCAATATAATTTGAGTTAAAAACTGTAGCACTCCAATTTAAAAAATCAACACTTTTTTTAAAAAAATAGTCACAATTTTTTCGTAGATCAGGGAGCAGGGCAAACGCGATAATTGCAATAATAGACAATATGTTAATCCAAATACTTGTTTTTTTGCTTATTAAATAAATCCAGGAAGAAGGCATAAGTATGTAGTATACCAAAATATTAACTACGTTGTAAGTGGTTCCAAAAACTGCAGCAATTGCCATTAAGCTCCCCATTATAATCATAAATATTTGGTGGAATAAAGAACCCGCATTGTCAATCCAAAATTGTATTTCCATGTGTTACTAATTATTTTTCTGATTAAGCTGTAAATACTTTTAATTATTTATATTCTTATTGAATTTACGACAACTAAGGTCAAAAGTTTTCCTCAAAGATGTGAACTGTTCTTTAATTAAAATACCTTATGATGTTAAATACTCTTCCACCAACAATCGTACTCCTACCGTTGCTTTTTCCTTTATAACTAGCAAATTAATTCCTTCTTCCACAGTTGGATTTGGGTCAATGTAAACCGTATCTGATTCATAAGGTACAGCTAACAAAAGTGATGCTGCTGGATGAACAATCATGGAACTTCCGACTATGATAAATAAATCGGCATTTTGTGTAATTTGAATAGCCTCTTTAATTTTTGTCACTTCCTCTCCAAACCAAACTACATGTGGACGTAGTTGGCTTCCATCTTGTGCTAAATCTCCTAATTTTAGAGGATTGTTATAAGGGTAGATCAGGTTTTCGTCGAAACAACTTCTCGATTTTGTTAGTTCGCCGTGCAAATGCAAAATGTTAGAAGAACCTGCTCTTTCGTGCAGATCATCAATATTTTGGGTGATTATGGTCGCTTTGTATTTCTCTTCTAATTTGGCAATTAAATAATGGGCAGCGTTGGGCTTTACATTTTCTAATTCCAATCTTCGGCTGTTGTAAAAATCTAAAACTACTTGTGGGTTCTTTGCAAATCCTTCTGGTGATGCAATTTCTTCAATTTTATGATTTTCCCAAAGTCCCGATTCACCTCTAAAAGTGCTTAGTCCGCTTTCTTGGCTAATCCCTGCACCGGTGAAGAATACTAAATGGTGTTTTTTATTGCGCATCTTTCAATTCAATTTTTAGATTTTTATTTAATAACATTTTGCAGTTAAATCTTCTTTTGTTCCATTAAAGAGATTATAACCTACAGTTCCTTGTATTCCAGTTTGTTTGTATTTATCAGTATTTTGCCAAAAAACAAAGTTTTTATTAGGCTTAGATCTAAAATCGCTCAACCAAAGATGGATTTCGCTCCCGTATTTGGCTTTTAAAAACCGATTATAATAGGCGACCTCACAATATACAATTGGTTTTATTCCAATTTCCTGTTCAATTGTGCCTATAAATGCTGCTATGTTTTCTTTTATCCAAGCATCTGAATGCATCTTTTTACTAAATTCAACATCTAAAACCGGTAGAATATCTCCTTTTTGGAGCATTAGGTGTTTTAGAAAATGATGGGCTTGTTTTTTTCCAGATGATTGGTAACTAAAGAAGTGATACCCTCCAACTAAAATCCCTTTATTCTTAGCTTCTTTGTGGTGTTTCTCATATTTAGTATCAGTATGCGAACTACCTTCTGTAGTCTTAAAGATTATGAAGTGAGGTGGATTTTCTAGTACTTTATCCCAATTAATATGTTGTTGATGATGCGATAAGTCTAAACCAAAAATATGTTCTTCTTCATTTTTTGGAATTCTATCAATCAAAGGGTCCGATACTATTTGATTGCGATAAATTCCTCTTTCGGTTAGATAATTTTTTGCAGTGAGTATCCCTTTTCGGTATTTATAGCTAGCAATTGCGGATATTGTGAGTAGTACCGTGATTGCAAAAAGTAAAAAATAGTTTTTCAAAGTTTTAATTGATTTAAAAAATTATAAATTTCGAATTCCTTCTAAAAAACCCTGAACTACTTCTTTAGTTTTTTGATAATTTTCTGATTTTTCATTGGTAGGTTCCTTTAGGTACAATCTTCGGTTTACTTCTAGCATTATTGCCTGTACATTTTTGTTTTTCTGATAGTGCTCCATTGGCACTAATGCCCCACTGTACGGTGTATCAATCCCTAACGAATAGCCTAAATCTTCAAAATAAGCTTTTGAAAAATCAATTAAGTTTTGTGGTGTATGGTAAGCATCTGTCCCAATGTTATAATCAGGAGTATCTTTGACTTGCACTAGGCTTCTTTTTAATGGGGTAGAAGGGAACGAATGGCAATCAATTACAATTCCCTTACCTGATTGGTTTAAGGCTTTTAGCAATGCTTCATTTAGCTGTTGATGATGTGGTTTATAAAAGTTTTCTATTACAAAGTTCCTTAGCTCTTGCGTTACTTTTCGCAAAAGATCTCCGTTGTCTAAAGTTTCATATAAAACTCCCATGCCATATTTAGCCATAACTTCATGCGTGTCGTCAACAAAACGTTCTGCGTCACAAAAGAGTCGAGAGAAAGTAGCGATGACACTAATATCTATGGTGTTACTAAATAAATCATCTGTATGCCAATCTGTTAATTTACCAATTTCTTCATCTAAAACTATTTTGCTTATGATAAAACCCTCGTACGAAGGAATTATAATTGAGGAGTGCGGAATGTGTAATATTAATTTTTGCATTTTTTTTTGACTTTATTTACAGTAGTTATATTTTATTGTCTTTCCATAGTTTACTGTATTTCCTGAGTCCTATAAACTGTTTTTTTACTTTTCCTGGCATTGCCTCATAATCATAATCGTACAAATAATATTCTAGATGGTCTAGATGGATGGTTAAGAGAAATATTCTTTTACTAACTAGATCAGATTTTTTACTTATTTTACGAATTAAATAATCCTCTTGTCGCCGAATTTCTAACAGTTCATATAATTGGCTAATGGTTTTATCCTGTAAGTCTATATCTAATAATTTGAATTCTTTAGCGATAGTATTGCGTTCACTGGTCAAACTAATTGGGTCATTGTTTTCATTCACGTATAATGTTACAAAATTCATTCTTTTATGATAAAGTAAAAATTCTTCTAAAAACGAAAGTTTATGAGTTGGGAAGAGGTCATTCATTTTAAATATTTATTTTAGGATCTATTTCGTTTGATTTTTCCAGGCAAATAGTCTCGTCTTGAAACACTATTACTGTGCGATTTTGATCAAGGTCTTCCATCAACAGTTCTATTAGATGAATAATTGCTTTTTTAAGAAGTGGCTCAGCTACTGGAAATTTAGGATACTGAATAAACTCTAAGGTAACCGATGGCTCTTCTTGTCCCAGAAAAACAATTTCACATAGTGCAAGTTTTACGCTCAGCACTACATCAAATTCTTTTTTAATTTGTTGCTGTCTGTTATATAGCTTCTTTTTAAAGTCACTTATTAAAATAATTTCATCCGAATAGCCTTTATACAAACCAATGGTGGCTTGAGCGGTAAAGGTCTTTGAAACACTACTTTTTATATTCATTCTTTTTAGTTAAATTTACAATCTCCATAAACTTTCTCATTATACCATAAAGCATCTCGATGCAACTTATAATACATGTCTAAACCACTAACTGTATAATGTACATAGGTATCATCTAATTTAATAACTCGAGGATTGAGGTTGAATTTTTCAGGTTCATTATAACAAAGGTTCTTAAATAATCTGAAATTAGTTTCTTTTTCAAATTCAGTTAAATCTGGATCACTGTACCAAATATAATTCCCTTTTTCAATAATCATTCCTTTTAACCAATTGGTATTGTCACAATCTGGATGTTCAATATTTACGTTGTAAGAATTCGTATTTCGAACGCCTTCAATTTGTCTTTCATCAATAAAGGCAAAATCATCATTCAATTTCATGCCAAAAGGAATTAGCACGTCAGCAGCAAAAGCTTCTAATCGAAATGCAGGCATACACATTTCGGCTGCAATTAATAGCACACCATTTGTTTGTCCGCCATAATTATATGTGGTTACAAAATTCTCTATGGATTGAAAGCATTTTACAATACTTGAAACTTTAATCACTAATGTCGAAAAAACTGGTTTTAAAAAATCGGAATCGGTATACGTCAGCATATTTATGTGTACTTTATAATTCATAATCCGTCCTGTCCTTCTTGAAAAGAATGACAATGAGGATCGTAGAAATGACTATTTATTTAATAAAATGTTGGGTAGATTGTGCGATAATATGACCATTTAAATCTAGCAAAACTCCACCATAGGGGATACTATTCATAAATCTTGATTTATTATTCTCTTTCGGTAAGTAATGAGCTGAATCTGAACTTAGAATCAAGGCTAAATCCTTGGGTTGATTTGAATCAATACTGATTTTTTCATAAACCTTTTCAAAATGATAGAGTAGTAGCGACTCTTTTTGAGTTTTATCTTCTAATATTTCACTAGCAATTGATAATACGCTTCCGGGTAAGTGGCTTGCTGAAGCTTCATCTTCAACTAAGTGAATAGGAATTTGTGTGTAACAAGGCGATTTAGGATGTTTTAAAATAAAATAAGGGAATTTACCGTAATACCCAGAAATCCTATTAATAGTGTAAGCAAGGTCATCATCAAGTAGTAAAGTTTTACAGTTGAAGTTTTGTAAATCTCGCCTAGTTTTTTCATCTTTTTTCGTATTCCAGATGAGTATAAAACGGGCTTGGGTCTCTACTTTGAAAGTACCACTTCCTTCATGTAGACTAAATGTTTTTCCTGTGAATTGTTTTTCACTATCAAATAACAAAATCTCGTCAGGAGTTACTCCGGTAAAATCAAGTTGTGTTGTGAGAGCGCTGTGGCTGATTTCGATTCCTAATGGAGTGAATTTGTCCTCAATCATTGGAGACACAACTAAATTGCGATTTTCGCAACTATGCCATTGTGTTTTTAAGCCTACATAATGATCAATATCGCTACCTGATTGGTGCTTTAGGATTTCTTTTAACTGAATACTTTTAGTATACATAACATAACAATTTTAAATTATAGTTTTTGCTATGTCGTAAAATGCGATAAAGAATTGTGGTTTCTCAATACATTTGAACGACTGTCCCGCATTCTAAGCCACCGTGTCTTGAGTTGATCGGTTGGCATTACACAAATGTGTAATTCTTGATGCTTTGACAAATATTATAAAAAAAAATCGAGATATGCAAGTTATACCTTGTTGTAACATATTACAGTTTTACATTTTATATTTTGGATAGAGTAAACAATGAAAAAATATGAACTGTCAATAATCACTACTATAAAATTCATTCACAGAACTACAATATCAAATTTTATATGTAATTTTCTTTGTCTGTAGTTAAAATTCTTAAAAATAACTTGATGATTTTAAACTGATAAATGTTAAATATTGTAGATCAATAAGGAGTATAAAAATCTAATATTTTAAAATTATTGTAAACTGTTTAGCGCTGCTTTTTAAAGAATGCTAATTACTCTAATTTTTATTGATTGAAATAGTATCATTATTATAAGAATTATAAATTCTGAGAATAAATTGTAAAGATTACAAAGCGTTTAATGCCTTTCTAAAATGGCATATTAGACTTGTCAATCTCTATCATGATATTTTTCTTTAAATTTTTTTCATCGCACTTAAAATTACTACATTCATAAATGTCGTGAACAATTCCCTCTTTGATATCAAAAATTAAATCAAAATAATTATTGGAATTGTTTCCAATAAAAGAGTAACCTTTACAATTGAAGTTACAGCTTTGAGAGTTACACGAACCACTATGTCTAGTTAGATAAGTGTCGCCAGCATCAAGAAGTTCATTAAAAGCATCATCAAGTTTGCCGATGAAATCTCCCTTTGTGAAATGTTGATAAGTGAAACTTACATCCAAAATTGAGTTTATCATACTTATGTCTAGCTTCTCAAAAAAGTGTAATACAGTATTTGCTTGCGTATTTAAAGGAGTTTTTTCCTGTGTTGTTATAATATATTTTTTATTCTCTGTGAAAAAAGTAACATCACCGATGGATGAGAGTTGCTTTAGCAATTTAATTTTAACTTGATCCATGGGTTTTAAGTATTTTGAACTGTTGTTTTATTTAATCTTCACTAAAAATTAAAATCTAGTTAATAATTACTACTATTCTATTCAACTACGAAAAGAAAGTCTTTAATTTGGATAATATGCGTTTATTTTCTTTTCTTCTACTAAACATTGAAAATGTTGACTCGTTTTTCTCAAGTGATTACGCAACCTATTATAGGTGTATTTTTCAAAAATAGTTTCAATGATTATTTGTGAGTTGGAACTAATTCGAGGATTAAAATTAAAACCAATAGCGCAATCAATAATATAATGGTTGGAATACAACAGTCTGTCGTGCGATTTTAATTCATCGACATTGTTCTGTATAATTCTAATTTCTGAAGTTGAATATTTTTGTTGTAAAAAATTATATACATCAACTTTATTAAAATTTACCTTGTTTAGAAAATCAGTATAAAAGTGTTTTAGCGTTTTTTTATTCTTTGAAATTGCTTTTATCAAAGGATAAACACTATTCTCATAAAATTCAGGTTTATCAAGTAAATAGGAATCGTTTACTATGATTTTGTTTAATGGAATTAATTTTCGAATGTTTTCCATGGTGTTTTCCCATCCCGCAAATTTCTCGCTCAAATCAATCTTAAAATGACATATTCTAACAATATTTTCTATTTTGTCCTTATAGTTACTTATTGAAAAACAAAGTGCGCCTTTGCGTTCCGCCTCGCCGAACCAATCCTCATCCTTTTGTGTAAAAATTAAAGTTTGATCACATTTTGACCTTTCAAAAAAATGTTCTTTAATTGATTTTATAGCAATAGGACTGCTGTAAATACTGCGAGCATGGAAAAATGGATTTTCATTTTTAAGAGTTTCCATTTTTTCTATGGATTCAATTTCACAATCAATGAACCATTCTACTTCTGCATACTCTTTTAGAATCGTAGCTACAATTTTCTGTGAAGCCGAAAGCATATTTTCATTATATCTGCCATGAAAGTCATCTAAAAACTCCTTTTCGATATACAACTCCATATCTTAATTATTTTGTTCTTGATTCAATTTCATCAAGTCAAATTGCAAACGAGTAGTTTCATCATAAAAACCAGGTCCAAAAGTATCACTTAGGTTTCCATTAGCTCTAATTTCAATAGGCTTGACTTTAGGTTCCGTTGCTGTGACATATTTATCAGCATTGAAATAATAAATAATCGATTTATCGGTTCCAACTTTCTTACTGGCAGTTAAAAATTGTAATTTGCGTATGAGATATTCACTATGGGTTTCTATAATAAAATTAATGTATGGGTAATATTCAATAGTTACTACAAACATATCTGCTAATTTAGACTGTAAACTAGGGTGCAAATTGGCTTCCGGCTCTTCGATTATTAGTATTATATTTTCTTTATATTCTCTAAAACTATACATATTATTTTGATGCTCTCCTGGATTAAAAACACCATCTGTTTTATTAATAGATGCTGTAAGGGTTGCTATTTTTAAAATTATTGGAATCAGTTGTGAATAGCCAAATCCAAGATCAGACAATGCAACTTTTTTGTCATTAATTGTTAAGTACACAACAGATATAACATTCTCAAATCGCTCAACCGTAAGCTTTCCCGGAATTTCTAAAACAGTAAATATCTTTTCGAGATAAACTCTGTTTTTATCCGATTTATTGAAGAAGTCTAATACAATTTTGTCAATATCATTTTCGGACTTATTGTTAAGGATTCGTTTCTGACTTCCTCTGTTTGCAGAAATATACTCTATAGTATTAAAATCCTCATCTAAACCTTGCAATAAATTAGCAAACTGCTGAAAGAAAGTTTTTTGGTAATTTGTCGTTCGATTATCTGACTTATTCCATAATAAATTATCAGATGTGTAAGATGGCTCAAATAATTTTTCAGTCATTAATAACCTACCTAATCTTGTTTCTCTTATTTCAATATCTTTTTCATTTAACACCTCTGAAAAATTAGATTTTATTTGATATTTAACTTTTTCATTTGCATAGAGCAAACAATCATTTAAGTTATTAATTATATCGATTGAAGAAGAATAGCCCTCTATTTTAGAAAATTCTGATTTTTGAAGTTCGATAATTTTCTCTTTATAATATTCAGTAGCTTTTTCACCTTTTATAAAAACGTCATATAACAAATAATCCTTTTCTAATTTTCTAATTTCGTGTTTCAATACAATCTTTCCAATGTGATTATTACCACGATGAGTAAGAATTTCGCCATTATTATCATAAATCTCTTCGAAATTTTCAAGAGATAAATCTCCATCGTAAGCAATCCCTTCAGAAAGCTCACCGTCCTCTTCTGGATAATCAAATACTCGTCCATCATCGACATCAGAAAAACTAGTCGTTGCATCATTATAAATTAAAGAAATCATTAAATCGATATTGAAATATAAAAGACTATAACTTCCTAATGCAAAAGTCATTAAATTTTCTTTACCGTTTAATATATTAATTCCCATCATTAAACCATCACTACCCAAAGCTTTACCATATAAAACATCAACCTTAAAACTATCTTCCAAAAAATCTAATTGATTGTCGTAGCGAATCTTTAAAAGCTTATTATCTGTCTTCCAATTTAATACTTTATCAAATCTTTGAAGATTGTGTAAACCATCTTCGAAATTTAATTTTTCAACTCCATTCTTTAACAAAAGCAGTAATTTAGTAAAAGAACTTTTACCAGCATTGTTTGGGCCAACAAGCAGTGTTATTGGTTTAATTTCAAATTCTGTAAATTCTTTGAATACTCTAAAATTCTCAACTCCTATTTTCTTAATCATATTTTCTTATTTTGATACAAAAGACAGCATTAACTATGCAGATATAATGCATATTAAAATTTAATGTGTAGTATTGCATCAAATCTAACCATTTTAAATCACTTTATATTATGGCTGTCACCAAAAAACCTTTAGTGCGATATAAAATTTTGGACTCATGTTTCAAGAATCCTTATAAGAATTTTACTATCGATGTGCTATTAACGACTGTTAATGACAAGCTCCTCGATTTGTTTGATGATGAAAGTCAGTGTATTAAGCTTCGTCAACTACAAGACGATATTGCATTTATGAAAAGTGGTGAGGGTTGGGGCATTGAATTAGCAGACATTAAAGATGGCAAAAAAAGAATCTACCGGTATGAAGATTTAGACTATTCAATTAATAATGCTCCTTTAAATGAAATAGAGATGGATCAGTTTCAGTCCGCCATTCAAGTGCTTTCACAATTTGAAGGTATGCCTCAGTTTGAAGGTATTCAAGAGATTATAGCAAAGCTAAAAACTGATTTGAAAGTATCAACTAATGAAAAACCGTTTATTGGTTTTGACAGATCACAAGATTTAAAAGGTATTGAGCATTTTAGTACATTGTATAATGCGGTACAAAATAAAACACCTTTAGAAATTACCTATAAAGATTTTAAAACAGAAGAGCCTTATACTTATATTTTTCATCCATACTATCTAAAAGAATACAATAATCGTTGGTTTTTGTTTGGTTTCCATCACGAAAGTTTTAAATCAGACTGGAATGTTGCTATTGATAGAATAGTGGATGTAAAACCAAGCTCTACGTCTTTTATAGTTAACGATTCGATATATTGGCAAGACTATTTTTCAGATATGATCGGTGTGAGTAAAGGGGTAGATGCTGTTTTAGAAAATGTTGTATTGCATTTTAACCAATTGACTGGAAAGTACATGGAGAATAAATCGATACACGAAACCCAAAAGCACAAATGGATTGATGAATTTACTTTAGAGTTGAAGATTAAAGTGATGCCTAACTATGAATTAGAGCGATTGATTTTGTCCTACGGTGAAAGCGTAAAGGTCATAGAACCTCAATATTTACAAGACAAAATTAAAGAACGACTATTAAAAGGATTAGAGAATTACTAAGCAAACATTGCATTTTCGTTTACCTCATTGATAACTTTTATGATTCTCATCGCTTTATCTTCTTCAGGGAAAATTCCGAAAATACCCTGATCGTGTTGCTCGTTAAATGGAGATTGAGTTAATAATTGCTTTTCAATAAATCCTTTCTGATTGAGATAGGAAATTATTTTTTGAATAAAAGTAATTTGGTTTGCATTCAAATTACCTTTCGAAATAAAGACTGCAAATAATTGATTTGACACCTCAATATCTAATCCAACAATATTGCGAATAAACTTCCCTAACGGCTGGTCTCCATATTCTTTTGCAAATTTATCTTTACTTTCTAAAGCTTCATTAATTAAAAATTGCTCTAAAACGCCTATTTCTTTTTCGGTAATGGGTAGGTTTTTATACAATTTATCAATTACCAAATGTGATTTGTTTTTTCTGATGAATGCTTCTACCCGGTCTTTGTAACTCTGTAAACTGGTGTATGAAGCTATTATGTCAATTTCTTCTACGGCATCTAAATTGAGTTCATCACTAAATGAGGTATAAATAGGATCTAGTTTCTTTTCGTCTTTTAGAAATTGTACTAAATCACGTATGTCTTGACGAATTTCTTCTAGATTCTCTGCATTAACTGTACTCCAAAATTGTTCGTTTTGAAGTTTCTTTATGGTTGAAAGCTTGGCTTGCACTGCAGGAATATTTCGCTTTGTGAATAACATATTTGCAATATTGAAAATATTATCAATATGTTTTACTTGGGCTTTGTTTCCTGTAACTAAGGCCAGTTGCAATTTATAAACCAATAAATCAAATCGTTTTGCAAATTCATCTTTATCTTGGTTGTAATCTATTAGATGAGATAAGTTACTTTGAATGTTGAGTATATCACCTTGCAACAAGTTGTTCCATCTGGCTCGATTTTTATATTCTCGTACGTAACGCCAATGTTTACGCACTTCAAAGCGACTGTCATCTAGATCATCAACTGATTGATGCAAATCATCCGTATATTGGATTTGAATTATTTCCTGCTCATTTGTGGGGTTTTGCAACATTCGAACAGCCATAACCACATCAAGCTTTGTATTAAAAATTTGTTGTGATAATGGTAAACTTGTTTTTTGAATTTCACCATCCGGATTATCACCAAAATATTCAAAATTGCCACAGAAATCAAAAATTAAAAAATATTCTTTGTGAACTCCAGGTTCAAAAATATCAGGACATAAGCGTGTCCCACGACCGATCATCTGCCAGTACTTTGAAAATGATTTTACTTCTTTAAAGAAAATCAAATTTAATACTCTAGGTGCATCAACACCGGTATCCATCATATCTACTGAGACTGCTATTTGGGGGTCTTTTTCTTTTCCCTTATCGAAACAGAACTTTTCCAGTAAATCTTGAGCTTTGTCTTCATAATTATCGATAACTCTCAAAAAATCACCACCATATTGGGGATAATTTTTATTGAAACGCTCTTCAATGAAAGCAGCATGTTTGTGGTTTTTGGCAAAAATAATTGATTTTCCAACTTTGTCCCCACCTTCAATTTTTTGACCATTGCTCATCAAGTAATCTAGCACTTTGTCAATGGTATCGTCATTATACAACCAAGAGTTTATTTGACTCTTATTTACTTTCTCGACTATATTTTCGTCACCAAATTGAGCCCCGAAAATCTCTCTAAATCTTGTTTTATCTCCTTCTGAAAGATCATCATATACTATTCCTTCCCTAGGAAACTTCAAGGGTATTTTGAATGCTTTAGGTGGTTTTAGAAATTTATCTGCTACTGCCTTGTTTAATTCGTAGGCATAGGTTGGATTATCATCTTCAATTTCAAAAAGTGCATACGTATTGTGATCAATATCCTTTTTTGGGGTAGCTGTTAAACCAATGAGAATACTGTCAAAATAAGTAAAAATAGATTGGTATTTGGAGTAAACTGACCGGTGCGCTTCGTCAATGATTATGATGTCGAAATGACCCACCCCATAAAAGCGTTCATCCTCATTTTTGAGATTATCAATTTTATTCAAGATGGTTTTGTACGTAGAAAAAACGACTCTTGTACCGTTATCCTCTTTTTCTTTAGTTAAATCAATAGCTGATAAATGTGGTAAATGTTCCTTAAAGGCATTTTTAGCTTGTGTTACCAATGCATTTCTATCAGCTAGAAACAAGATTCTTTTAGCCCAATTACATTTGGCAAACATATCCACAATTGCTGCTGCTGTTCTTGTTTTACCACTCCCAGTTGCCATAACAAGTAAGGCTTTTCTATTTTTTCCTCTTAAGTGATTTTGATGTGTTACTACCATACTTTCAGCTACACGTTTAATAGCTTCCAGTTGGTAGTACCTACCGGCAATTGCTGTATTAACAACAAAGTTTCTTAAATCTTTGCGATCACGACGTCGCTCGATAAGTAGTTGTAGCTCCTCTTTGGTATAAAAACCTTGTACTTTGCGGTCAGGATAAAATGTATTGTCCCAAAGGTGTGTTTCAAAACCATTACTATAAAAAATAATAGGGCGTTGGCCTGTACTTTTCTCTAAACAATCTGCATATAGACTAGCTTGATGTTTTCCTTTGGACGCACTATGGATAGTACTCTTAGCTTCCACTACTGCTAATGGCAAGCCGTTATCACCCCATAATACATAATCTACAAAACCTTTGCCTGACGGATTTGTAGTTAAAGGCATTCCAAAAACCTCAAATTCAACATCTCTACCTTGTTGGAGTTTATCCCAACCCGCTTCTCTTAATAGTAAATCAATTAAAATAAGTCGGGTTTCGTGTTCAGAATTTAATTCAGGAATAGCCTGTTCTACTGCTATTTCTTGAAAACGAACTTCTTTACGCTCCGCAATGATTTGATCACGATCTTCTAATTGTTTTCTTAGGGATTCGTTTTCTTCGGCTAGTTTTTCTTGCTGTTTTAATGCTCTTTGCGCTTCTGCTCGTTCAAGTTCTAACTTTCCTGCTAAGGATTGCAGCTCTTTGGCGTTTTTATCATTAGTGTCTCCGTAAGGAATTACTCTTTCGTCAAATACAGGAATATCTGGATTAGCTTCACTGTAATATTTGCTCAGAAATGTCAAAAATCGAAAGCTATTTTTTAGAGAGTTCAAAGCTTCTAAGGCTTTTACAGATTTACCGTGTGCAGCATTATTTCCGTTTAAGCGTATAATGTCCAACTCCATTAACATACTTGGTTTGAGTATATTTTTGAAATTCTCGCTATGAAGCAAAGCCCCTAGCTTTGTATCATAAGGTAGTTCTAAATCTTCATCATTTTTATACAACCAAAACATGGCTTTTTCTAAAGCACTTCTACACAATAATGCAGCATAACGTGGAGCCGTAAAGGTGTGTTTTTCGGCTTCTTGAATTTCACGGTAAATTTCCGGAAATTCTTGCTGTAGAAAGGTAAAGTTGCTTTGCATTGGTTTATTTTGAAGATCTAAAATACTATTTTATCTGTAGATATAATATATATTGCATTTAATTTCTTTCTTTTTTATTGGTTGTTTACAATCTAAAAACAACATCAAACTGCTATGAATTAACTGTAGCAACCATTGTTTTTAATTTTTCATGATATTCTCCATTCCCAAAGTTTATGATGATAAGGTTTTTTTTGGTCCGTGTTAATCCAGTATATAGAATTTCGTCAAAAGTTCCTTCAACATTAGCATGGTTTTTTTCGACAATTAAAAATACGATATCACTTTCCCAACCTTTAAAGCTATGTATCGTTGACAATTTTACTGTACCACTGTTCATATAGAAATGTAGTTTCTTATTATTCCTTAATAATTTGATACTATCTTTCTTTAATATAGCGTCTCTGTATTTTTTAAAATCATAATAACTATCTTGATTATTCTTAATCAAATCTGTAAAATCCTTTAAATTAGTTTTGAATTTTTTACAATGCCATTCTAGATTTGGA
This sequence comes from Flavobacterium sp. PL12, assembly GCF_039123485.1. Lineage (NCBI taxonomy): Bacteria > Pseudomonadati > Bacteroidota > Flavobacteriia > Flavobacteriales > Flavobacteriaceae > Flavobacterium > Flavobacterium sp. PL12. The sequence continues at coordinate 11,645 of NZ_JBANDI010000023.1, read as the reverse complement.
TTAAATCGACCTGGGTACGAAACATTCAAATCGTATAAAGTAAATAAGATGCTTAATTCAGCAAATGCTTTAGTAGTATCATAGTCATTATTTCTTTGTATCAATTTAATAGAACCTGGTATCAAAGATGGCAATGAATTTGAAGTTTTTGTTTTAAGATCATTTAATGCCATATTGCAAACCATTTCTGAGGTTTCAAACATAGAATTTGTTTTTTCATTGCAAGAATACCTATAATATGAATCGAATTTTTGTAAAAGTGAAATAGAATGGCTCAAAATAGTTATATCATTTGGAACAAAGTTTTTATTTATTATGTTTTCATGTATAATGTTATAGAGACTCGATACACTATCCGTATTTTCTAAAAACATATAATTAAGGTAACCCTGCAAATTTTTTTCAAATTGAATTTCAAGAGATGAATCTATTTTATTAAAATCATCCAATTCATATTTGTCTTTAAAAATTGTTTCTTGGTATTTTATTGCTAGGTCTTTTATTTTGTAATCAGATCTAAAACAGTCTTTCAAATTTATCGGTCCTCCTTTTACATTTGTAACTACATCTTTACCTACTGTTTGGTTGTTATAAATATTTTGTTTGACGTCTCCAAAAAGTACATATTCACCACCAGATTCGAGGTAATAATCTTTGATTATATCCATCCATGGTCGTTTGTAATCTTGAATTTCGTCAATAAATATAGCTTCGTATTTTACTAAAGTTTCTCGGTGTTCTTCAAAAAGATGCTTATTTGAATAATAGTTGTCTTCAAAGAAATTATTTTTAGCCTCCTCATCCAATGCTTTGAAATTTTCAGGGAACTCAAATTCGATACCTAAATTATTTAATTCTGTAGTAATAAAATTATGGTAATTAAGAATTACAAAGTTCTCCCAAGGAAAGTCTTCTCGTACTTGACTAATTTTGTCACGTATGTAATTCTTTAAGGTAATATTGTAAGTAAGAATTAGGATCGTTCCTTTGGTTCGTTTGTATGCTTGAACCGCTCTGGCTGCCATTATGGTTGTCTTGCCGGACCCTACAACACCTTTAATTCTTTGTTCTCTTGTTTGGCTATAAATAATATCCATTTGGCGACGACTATAAGGAATGTTTTTTCCATCTTCAAACAAATGTTTTGGGGGACTTAAAAATCTTTTAAAACTATCATACAGTTCATCAGAAAATAATGCCTGAGTATTGGATGCTTTTAATTTAATTTTTTTTAATAATTTTTCAAAGTCCAATTCATTCAAATTATCCCTGCCAATAAAGTCAATGTTATACTGCAGAAAACGATTGTAATTTATGTCATGTTCATATGGGGTAACCAATAAATTCTTTATTTCAACTTCGCTTGCGTTATGAAAGTACACCGCACAAGAAACAATATTTAATAGCCTGAAATTAATTATTTTTTTTTCTAAAAGTTGTGGTATGTGAAGATTAAAAAGATTTTCCTTGTATTTAAGCGCTTGATTTATTGGTGATTTTATTCTGGCTCCATTGTAGTTTACAATCCAGTTTTTTCTTTCATCCAGCCTATATTTTAATAGATCATAATCTTTGACTTCTATGATTAGTACACCATACCCTTTTCTTAAAATGACAATATCAGGTCGATCACCGTTTAACATTGGATTAAAATAAACCTCAAAAGTATTATCAAGATTTTTAATCAAATACTTTAGTAAATGAAGTTCACCCGCTTCAGGTTTTACCTTATGCATCATTATCGTTTCTAAATCAGGATATAGTTTTGCCATTTGTTTGTTTCTAGATTAGTACAAATATTTCTGTTTGAATAGGAGTGATTGCATGAACGATTATTCTATAATACTTGCATTATAGATTTTTTAGACTTGAACCATTTGTTGTTTTCAATATTGAATAATTCCTCATTCATAAAATCATGTTCTTTTTCATTGTAATTAAATCCAGGTCTTGACAATTTTAAAAATTTAGGATTATCTTGACTAGGAATGAATTTTCTAATTAAGCATATTCCACTATTTTCATTATTAAAGTAATGTGGCGGAATCTGTTGGTCATTATGTGTCGTAATCCATTCTCTAATAATTTCATTGATAGATTGATTTGAAATATCTTTAATGTAAGATTCATTTATTAAATTCTCGATTTCTTTTTCAAACCCTTCATTTGGTGCGCTAAAAACATTCAAAATATTAAAAGCAGTAACATCAAACCAATCGGTGAAACGACTATCCCCTTGGTAATTTAATTTTATAAGAGCAATAGAAAATAAAGAATTAATACTACTGATGTTTTTATAATGCGCTATTTTTTTTAAGGTATATTCATCCTTTGGATCATCCCATTCTGATTGAAGTGCTACGTTTATGAATTCACCTAATACGTTCAAAATAGCACCTGAAAAACTGCTTATTTCAGATAAGTTTCCGTGTATGTTATAAATATAGTTTTCTTCATCTGAAATTGTAGTCTCGTTCTTTATCGTATATTTTCTATGGGTGACTTCAAATAGATGTTTTAGTACTATTAAAAGCATAGCTAAGTCAACTAATCCTAGTTTTTTGTCTTTGTAATTTTCAAAATTATGTAGTGCTTTTAGATAGTTATTTATGAATTTATAAACTATTTCTCTTCGTTTTTCAAGGACATTTCTGGAAGGATAATATTCTTGCTTATTATCGTAGACGGGATCTTTTCGATCTCTACTCGTGGTTGCATCTGCTTCTTCCTCATCATCCATATTGTCTTCCTCAATTACTCTTGAATACTCTTTGAGGTATTTTTCAAACGAATCCCAAATCTTGATGGTATGATGTTGCTTTAGAATTAATTGATGTTGCTTTGAATTTGAATCTAAGGCAATTGCATCCTCATAACTCAACGCATAATCTAAATTTTTAGTTTCCTTTTTTTCATCATCTGAATAACCAGTTGTGCCACTTGTATTTTTTGAAAATGAAGATTTACTGTGAATTGTATTAAAGTATTCCATTACTTCAAACAACTTGTAATCACCCGATTCAATCATACTTGTTAATCGGACTAGTCTACGGTTGTCTGATGATGGATTTGTATTCCATAAGTCTGAAACATTATTGAGCAAATGCTTGTTAGAAATAATTCTGTTATTTTCGTCATAAAACTGTAAATACAAAGCATCATTAAGGATATCACTCTTAACTTCAAAATACATTTTATCAGCTAGTTTAGTGATAGTTTGTTCTTCGATCACTATTCCCCAATTACTAAATAATTTGACTTTTACTTTTTTATAAGTGTCATAATTTTGTAAAAATAGGGTTATTTTATTTCCTTCTTTGTCTGCCCCTAGAATGACAATTTTTTTAACTTTTATTTTGTCAACTTCAAGTTCGTCATGTGCTTCTGCATCTATCGGTTTTGTAGGTGCAAGTTTTTGTTTTTTGTTGAAAATGCTAATATCCTTAAGAATATCATCCTCTTTATACTTATATAAAACTGCAAACTCATCATTGGCTCCTGAATAACTTTCTTGACCAAAGGCTTTTAACGAAGCATTTGGACTTCCTATTAAGCAATAGTTCCATTCATTAGATTCAAAAACAAATAGTTTAGCATGTAATTTTCGATCATACTTTTTAAATTCTAATCCAGCTCGTTCTGTTGCGTCCCAAGAATAGAAATTAATGTTTTTTTGCTTCTCCATTTTGTGTGGATGAAGCCCTTTCTTTTCCTGTATATAAACGTCCATAGTGCATGTATCAAAGTGATTAGACAGTGCCAGTAGTAACGCTCCGCTTTCATCATAAAAAGGACTAACTATTTTAATTTTTTTAATTGATTCCTTAGGGATCAGATTTATCAATTGATTGTAAATACTTGTTTTTTCATTATACAAAAGGGAAACTTCAACAGTATCTGATATTTTATGAAATAGGTGTTTATTACTATTTACTGTTTTTAATAAAGTTGTATTCTCCTCAACCCAATTTAGTTTATCTTTTGAAAAACCTTTTATCTTTTCTGTATTAGATTTTAAATAATTCCAAGCTTCTATTAATAAAGGCAATTGCGTTTTATCCTCTTCTGTAGCGTAAAGTACCGAGAAAAGCTCATGATTTTTGCCATGACCACCCGCCGTTATATTTCCTGAACCCTGGATAAGCATAATTTCTTTTTCACCTACAAAAAAAGCCATTTTAGGATGAAATACTCCTGTCGCTGCCATACCAGAAACACTATAACTAGAATTTAAGTTTTTTAAATTTCCAGTTGTTAAACCTATACTTTCATCAAGCATTTTATGATCAACTAATAGATTTACATTTGTAATTCCTTTTTGTTTGATTTGTTTTAAAACTTGCATTTCAAAATGATGAAAATCAAAAGAAAAAGTAGTCATAACAACTGAATGAAAATCAGCACTTTTCTTAATTTCGTAAAACAGTTTTTTCTCTATCATAATGCAGTCGAAATTAATTGATTTGCCTTAGTGCTTAAACCCCCTTCAGAAGAAATTAATCCTAAATCGATTAGGAAATTATATAGTGTTTTAATCCTAGGACTCGTAAAATTAGGAGTCATTGTTTCAATGTGAATTAAATAATTGTCTTCAATAATGAATTTCAATAAGTTCTTTTCGCCATTTCCCATTTTTCTATATGCAATTGCTGTGTGATCGTTTATTATAGCCTTAATTATAGTTCTTATAAAATCTGGAAAAAGCAACTCTTTGTTTGAAGTGATAAAATCTTTGAAGACATGTAAGGCGTTGCCGTTCTTATCAAATAGAGCATAATCTGTTGAATAGTGCTCTATTTTTTCTGTTAAGGGAATACTATCGTGGTATATTTTTAAAAGTAAAAATAAGCCTTCGCAGAAACCAGAAATGTCAAAATCATTTTTTACATTGCTATTAATATGTTCTATATAGTCTAATGGAGTGTCTTTACTATTTCCAATTCTTTCTATTACCTGAGAAACGGTTAATTGGTTTAAATCAAAATTTTCTTGTTCATTTTCAACTACTAATTCCGTGACAGATTCAATAAATACCGAAATTGATTGCTGCTTGTTTTCCATTTGAACCAACATTGCCCAAAAAATTGTCTCTAAACTAAAGTGAACTAATTCGTTTAGAAAATAATAGTACCAACCTAGATGTGTTTCATTTGTTAGAGTCGTGTGGTTTTCTAAAAAGGAAGTATAATGAAACACTGGAAAACCTTTCCAAGCGTCTTTTTCTTGGTTTATAGCTATGTAATTTAAGAAAAGTAGAAGTGTTTCTTTTCTTTGATGGGAAGCAATACCGTTCGTCTTTTTATACTTTATACCATCATAGTCCAAGAGCATCTCTATATAAAAAGCTTCTTCATTTGTATCACTCAAATCTTTGTTTAGCGCAAAATCCGCTAATAGATCAATATCTTTTGCATATAGTTTACCCTCATTTATTCTAGCTAAAAATAATAGGATGGAATCATTATTTTGAATAGAATCACGATAAGATTCAGCTAGTTTTTTTCCTTTCTCTGTACGTTCAAAATATCCGCCTGTTTTGGCATCTACCAATTGTAAGGCCATTAAAGAACCACTATAATATTGACCAAAGGCACCTGAGGTATAATCCCAATAAACAGAATGTTTTATTGTTTGTTCAAATTTATCGGCCCCTAGTGCAATATCGTAATAACCTTGTGTGCTTAAATCTGCGATGTATTTGAAGGCAAAATTACTTCCTACAACGCTCTGTTCTGTAGGGTACTTATTTACCATAAAATACGATAGAATCAATTCGGCTCTTCGTATAAAATTGTATTGCCCTCTTACACTTGTTTTAAACTTACTATTTTCAGCTAGGTTATGGTATTCATACAATAGCCATAAGTAAAACCCATAATAGCGAAGACGTAGAGTTAGGTTAGTCATTCCTGGCAATAACAAGGAATAAACGGAGATTGAACTGTTTTGAATTCCTAGTGGATCACGACCTCTAACAAAGTCGGCACTTTTTGCCCAAAAAGGTTCTAGATAGGTGGTTGTGTCAAATGCCATAATATTATACTAAATTGTCATTTTCATTTATTTGATCAATAATGATATTGTAACTGTCTTTGTTATTTCCTTCCTCAACAAAATATTTTAGAAATTGATACATAACTCTTGCAAATTCTGATTTATTTCCTTCAAAACATTCCTCATAAGTATTTTTGTTACATTTATAAATATGGTCAAAATCAGCAATTTTATAATTTATGCTTGACTTAAATTCATTTTTTAATGAACCAATAAAATAACTGTCAAAGTCTATGACAATTTTTGATTCAGCTGCTTTGTTTAAGTCTTCAACTGTTGATAAAATAAATTCTTCAAAGTTTGTGATTTCTTTAAGTTTATAGTTATATCGAAATTGTTCAGCAATGCTATCGGGTTTTTCTGCATGTTTGAAAGCACTTAATTCTCTAAGTAATTTTGTAGAATCACTAATTAAACTATTTGGGGTAACATAAATGAAATCAGAATTTAAATTTAAATGTTCCGTAATTATAATAGACCTTCCTTGATATAGCCCCTTTTTTAGAAAGTGAAGAGTTGGCAACTGAAGAGTTTTGATTAAAGTATAATTTCTGAAGTTCTCTTTTGCATTACATCCTATTTTTAATATCACTAATTTAGTTTTAGAAATATTATTAATTTTTCCTTCATAAACTTTACTTACCCCACCAGAACCAATAAGTTTAATATTTCCTTCTAATTCAATTTCTGTCATAAAATTTATTTCTAATTCAACTATTCCTTAAACTCCGATTGTAAAATGGTTTAAAAAATGTTCTTTTTTTAAATTAAGCATGAAGCAATTAAATAGCGTTTAAATTCTTTTAGAATTCTTATTCTTCCACTAATACTTCCTGTCCATTGGCCTTCTGGTAATTCTATAACTTGATATGCGTAATCAATTAAATTATGAATTGTTGAGGGGGTCTTAAACTCCTCTTCGAAAAATATTTTAGATTCTGATACGGTATAAGCGTAAGACTCTATTTGGTCTAAACTCAATTTTCTATCATTGTGGAATAGCGTAGCACAATCTTCTACCTCTGAAATGGGATAATCTTTAAAGTAAAAATTAAGTACTGCTGTGATATTCTCCAATGATCTTGGATAAATATTGTTTTTTAAGTAAAAATTCTTTTTTAACATTATCTGTTTCATTAATTCAATTCTCCTTTAAAAGCCCACTTCAACAGCCATTCGAATAACATTTCCTAAATAAGACTAAATTTTACATCTCAACTGCTAAATGTTTCTCAATTATTTTTAAGGCAACTTCAAAAGCAAAAACAATATGAGCCGCTTTCAGTTCTAAACCTTCACTTGTATCATCAAATTTATACTGCCAAGCACCATGATTGATATACAGTCTTCTTCTTTCTGCTTTATAATTAAAGTTCGTTTTTATAGCATCTATAGTTTCCGAATAAGAATCCTGAAAAAAAGAATTTTGTGCAACAAATGATTCACTAAAATCAATAATACAAATGTCATATAGATTTGCCATAATACCTTTATAAATACCTTTTTGAAAAGAAACTGTTCCTTTTTGTATAAAATCATTTGGATACATTACTTGCAATAGTGCATCTATTTTAGAATTTAATAAAGCTATTTGCTCACCTTGAAAATTCATTTCATTATTTGTCATAATTCCTTTTTTTTAATTCAACTCTCCCTTAAACGCTAGCTGCAACAAGCTTTGAAACAACTGCTCACTTTTCTGCAATGCTTCTTGGGCTTGTTGTTTTTGGAGCTCTATCGCTTGGACTCGTTCTGCAAATAAATTTTGGAGGTTGATTGGGGGTAAAGGGGCTTCAATTTTAAGTAGCTTAGGCATTGAAATATTTACCATTGATCCAGATGTACCAGTTGCTTCTTTTTCAATATTATGTCTAAATCCACTATGAGAAAGTAGAAATTTTAAGAATGTTTTATTTAGAGTATGGTTTGTGTCAATTCGCCATAATTTATCTGGTATAAAAAGATTATGATAATCTTTATCCACAATTGCAACCGCTCCAACTTTCTCTTTTGTGTTTGCTCTTGAGAATAATAGATCACCTTTTTTTGGATGAATCAATACTTTATTTATTTCATTCTTATCTACAACTTTATATTCAGTATTGATAAAAACTCCTGTAGTAATTGCACTTATTTTTAATACAGCAATTTCTTCATCTTTTATTTGTCTTTCTTCGCCAGATAGACTTAATCCAGATTGTAATTTAATAATACCTGATTTTAAATTTTTCACTTCCCATCCCTTTTCATTCCTAAACGGATCCCCAAACATATCCAAAAACAAAATTTGCGTTAAATCCTCATATTTTTCAATGAGTTGTTTGTTGTATTGACGCGATTCATCGGCTTTGTCGAGAATTGCGGCAATTTTTTGTTGGGTTTGGAGTGGGGGAAGTGGGATTTCAATGTTTTCTAAATAGTCTTTCGAAATATGTTTTAATCCTGCGCCTTTAAAACCATTTTCTAAAATGTGCATATTCCCACTTAAGAAGTAGTACACATATTTAGTGAAAACTTCTTTTTTATCTTTTGGTTGTGTAACAAAACAATCGGTAGAAACTGCAAATTTCTCATTGCAATAATGAATACTTGCCAATCCACCAGTTCCAAAAATTAAACTTTCTTCATCAAATAAAAATTCGTTTAAAGATTTTGTTAGTACATTACTTGATGTATAAAATGGATATTTACCAACTTTAATTTTAAATCCATCTCCAGCCTTTACTTTAGATTTCTTCTGAAAATTGTATATTTTTTTAAAAATTACCTTCTGCATTTCGCTTTCCATTTTATTTAATTCAACCTTATTTATTGTATTATTTAACATGTTTTCTCATTTCGTTTTCAATAAAATTTCGCAAAATTTCTTTGCTTGGCAATTGCAGTAAATATTTAGATACAAATAATTTTTCGTCCATGCCGGAAAGGGCATATTCTACGAGTTTGTCTCCTTTTTCAGTACACAATAAAATTCCTATGGGTGGGTTGTCGTCTGGTCGTTTGACTTCTTCTCTAAAATAAGAAACGTACGTATTGAGTTGCGACAGGTGTTCGTGTTTAAACTGATCTACTTTGAGTTCTACAATGATGTGGCATTTTAAAATACGGTGGTAAAAAACCAAGTCGGCAAAATAATAATCTTCGTCAATCAAGAGGCGTTTTTGTCGGGCTTCAAAGCAAAATCCGTTGCCTAATTCCAACATGAATTGTTGTAAATGGTTAATTAATGCTTCTTCTAGATCCGATTCCTGTATCAAATGACTGTTGGGAAGATTTAGAAAATCGAAAAAATAAATGGATTTTACAGCATCAGTAGCTTGTGCCGGAATAATTTTAGTTTCCAACTCTTGCAAGGCAATGTTTTGGTTACTTGACAAACCCAAACGCTCAAAAGAAAGCGTGGCTATTTGGTTTTTTAATTCCGTTACATTTGGCTGTGTTTTGATTATAATGAGTTCGTAAAACTTTCGTTTCGTAGCGTCTTCAATTTTTAGTAACTCCACAAAATGACTGAATGAAATTGTACCTACGAGCGTTTTGTAATAGTTGTTTTCTTGTTCTAAAGAATCAAATTGTACCGTTGTATCTACTTTTCTCAATTCGTCAGTTAGCGACTGACTAATTGCTGTTGTATTATTTAATTGCTTAGTGCTAGATTCGTCAGTCTTAAACTGACTTATGTTGCTATTAAATAAGTCAGATGCCGTCTGACTTATTTGTGGATAGGTTAGGAAGAACTTTCTACATTGCTTCAGATTGGTCTCACCTAATCCTTTCAGATTAATCTGTTTAGACAATTCAGTAATCAATTTTGTACCATATTGAGCTCTGTCTTCACCGTTTTGCTCAAAAGCTACAATGTAATACCCCACCCACCAGTTTCTAACCGTGAGGTACATATTCACTGCTTTTACCGCACTTTGTTGTGTGGCACTATGTGCGTTTTGTATATTTTCTTTAAGAATTTCAAAATTCATCTTTTGCATTTTAAAATAAGTACCGGGTTAGCTTAACATTTTTTCTAAATCCAGAATAGCTTGTTGTCTTTTAGCGTCTATAGCTTTAATATCAGCGATTAGTGTAGCTGGTTTTTCATACACTACTTCATCATACACTACCTCTTTGTAACGGTTAATACTCAAATCATAATCATTGGCTACAATTGCAGCTTTAGACACTAAGAATGATTTTTGGGTTTTATCTTGATGGTTGTCTGTAGTGAGTTGTTGGTTAACTATTTTCCATTCAGAAAGGATAGAAGCAATATCGCATTTTCCGTTAAGTACTTTTGCAACATTTTCAGGATTTGAAAAACATTCTTCTAATTGTTCTTCGCTTATTAATGCGTTTCTTTTGTCATCTAAGCTAAATCCATCGGCTTGCATATCGTAAAACCAAACATTATCTGTACCACCTGAATTAGTTTTTGTAAATAATAAAATAGCCGTACTCACTCCTGCATAAGGTTTAAAAACACCGCTAGGCATAGAAATCACTCCTTGTAATTGTTGATTTTCAACTAGTTCTTTACGGATGTTTTTGTGGGCTCCAGAACTACCAAAAAGCACTCCGTCAGGAACAATAACAGCTGCACGTCCACCTAATTTTAACATTCTTAAAATTAAGGAAAGAAAAAGCAATTCGGTTTTTTTAGTTTTAGTAACAGCCAGTAAACTGCTTTCTACTTCATCGTAATCCAAGGCACCTTTAAATGGTGGATTAGCTAAAACTAACGAGTATTTGCTACTAATATCGTTGCTTTCGCTTAAAGCGGAATTCCCTATTAGAGTTGGACTTTCCATGCCGTGCAATTGCAAGTTCATGGCAGAAATACGCATCATTGATGGATCAATTTCAATTCCGTTGAACATGTTTTTATTGTAATGCTCTCTAAAATCTTGATTCATAAACCAATCTTCGTGATTTTCGTGAATAAATTGAGATGCAGCAACTAAAAATCCTGCTGTTCCAAGCGATGGATCGCAAATGGTATCATCGTTTTTGGGCTGCATGAGTTCTACCATCATACGGATGATATGCCGTGGTGTGCGGAATTGCCCGTTGGTTCCTGCTTCGGCGATTTTGCCCAACATGTATTCGTATAAATCACCTTTGGTATCACGATTGTCAAGCGGCAATTTGTCTATTTGTTGTACCACACGATCCAGTAACTTGGCCGTTGGAATCATAAAAGTTGCTCCTTTTATGTATTCCGTAAATGCACCGCCATCCTTGCCAAGGGTTTTCATAAAGTCAAAAACAGTCACATCATTCAAATGTCTTTGCGGACGAGTGAATAAGTTAAACATTACCTCAGGATCTTTATCTTTGAAGCTGCTCCAACGCAAGTCTTTTTGCTCTGGGGTATAAATCGCTTTATCGGTTGTAACACCAAGCATGTTGGCTCGTTTCTCGATCAGGAGTTGTTTGTCGTCTAATTGTTTTAAGAAAATCAAATAGGTAAACTGTTCTATTACCGTCAATGGATTAGAGATTCTATGATGCGACCCTTTGTTAAGACAACTTTTTCAAAAACTTAAGATAGTTTTTTTTTAGTTTTATTTTCCAGTTTCCTGGCTAAAATCGGAGAT
>NZ_JBANDI010000022.1:0-71814 GCF_039123485.1 Flavobacterium sp. PL12 | reverse complement strand
CTATGATTCAATATATTAATAAGTTCATATTTAACAGACCAATAAATAATATTAAAATACAAATCAATTAATTACACCCAACGGGTTAAATAAATTTCCTCATATTTTTAATTATCCAACATACATAACGGCAGAGAACGCAGTAAGACAGTACACAAATGCAACAAGATTAATCAGGTATTTAAAAGTAATAATCGTTGCCATTTTTGGACTAATTGCTTATCAAACAATAAGACACACTAATGGACAAACAGAAGGACTAAGAGCTTGGTTTTTGCCATTGACAATGGGGCTGATTTTTATACCTCTACTTTATTTTTTAAGTAAATCATTTAAGACAAAATAAAGAGAAAAAAGTAAGCATTGGCTTTAGCAGCGGATTACATAGATTGCGACAAACGCGCTTTATTTGCTTTTAACTTTCCAACGAAATTTTACGGTAATCGAAAGATATCAGTTACAAAGTTCACCAATTTGCAAGTCGCGAGAAGCTATGTGAATGCTTAAAACAAATAATTCACAAAAAAAAATCGAACTAATTCATAAACAAGCATATTAAATGAAAAAGCAACTTAGTAACATAGCACAATGGGAGAAATATAGTGGGATTGTTGGCTTTTATAAGTTTCTCTTTACTTTTTTTGTTTTGGGAGTTTTATTTAGCCCTATTGTATTGCATTTGCTCAACCCTAATATTTGGGAACAATTAAAAAATAGTGATTTTAGCACATCACTAATTCCAGTACTATTTTTATGTTTTATATTTTCTATACTTCCATTTTTAATCGTTGGAATTATTCTGTGGTTTAAGAAGAATAAGGAATACAAATTACTTTTGACAAACGAAGAGAAATACAAAGACAGAGAAAGTAGAAATTGGCGAGGTAATGACAAAATATGGGATAAAGCTATTACATACAGTCCTTCAATTAGTATATTGATTGCATTACTAACTTTGCCATTTTTACTAGTACATAACGCACCAATACAAAATTCATATCCATTATATAGTTGCGCGATACTGCTATTGTTTGGCACACTATATTCCCTTTACCAATCATTCTACAGCAATATTTATAATGATAAATTATTTGTACCAAATCTTTTAAAAATTATTTTTATAATCGTTTTGCTTTTGGTTGTATTATCAGTAGTAATAGTATTATTTGGCATTAAAAATTAATGTTAGTAGTATCCTAAATAAATTTCTATGGAATTCACGGTAACAATCAAAAAACAAAAAACAAATATTAGAATTTTACTCGAAAAGCGTTAAGAAAACAAGATACTTTATCATAAAATATTTGAACGAAGTAAAAGCTTAAAAAGCCGAAAAGAACCCAACCAAGTTCAATTCAGTGAAAAGGAACTACAGACAGAATAATCAAAGCGTAGGGAAGAAATAACTAATTCAATAAGTAAACATCTTGTATAAAAAAGGTAGTCGGTCATTTGGTAGTATAGCAGATTGCGAATACTTAAAGTACCCTGCTACTCAAATTATCTTGATAATAAAGTCAACAAATCGAGCTGTTATCAAAATGCAATATAAGTCTGGAATAAAAAAGCACAAAATATATTTAAAATCAATCTATCATTAAAAGCAAAACGCTGCAGTAATCAGCAGCGTTTTATTTTTTATATTATATGAATTTGATTTTACTACAAAGTCGCCATATCAATCACAAAACGATATCTCACATCACCTTTAGTCATTCGATCATAAGCTTCATGAACATTTTTGATATCGATCATTTCAATATCTGAAACTATTCCATATTCTGCGCAGTAATCAAGCATTTCTTGCGTTTCTGGCAAACCACCAATCAAGGATCCCGCTAAACTTTTTCTACCACCTATTAAACTGAAAGCATGAATTTGGTACGGTGTTGGAGGCGCTCCTACACAAATATGAACTCCGTTTACACCTAATAAAGAAAGATATAAATTCAAATCATGTGCTGCAGAAACAGTATCCAAAATAAAATCAAAATAACCAGTCACGCTTTTTAACTGCTCTTCATCTTTAGTGACAATAAACTTATGTGCGCCTAATTTTTTAGCATCAGCTTCCTTTTCAGGAGAAGTACTTAAAACGGTGACTTCGGCTCCAAAAGCAACTCCGAATTTTACAGCCATGTGTCCTAAACCACCTAGTCCTAAAACAGCTAATTTATGTCCTTTCCCCACTTTCCAGTGTCTAAGTGGAGAATACGTTGTTATTCCCGCACAAAGCAATGGTGCTACTGCTGCTAAATTTAATTTATCTGATACATGAAGTACAAAATCTTCATGCACGACGATTGTATTGGAGTAACCACCATATGTTGGTGTTTTTCCATCTTGACCTAAAGCATTATAAGTTCCAGTACTTCCATTAGAACAAAACTGTTCTAAGCCTTCTTTACAATTATCGCAGGTTCTACACGAATCCACTAAACAACCAGTTCCAGCAAGATCTCCAACTTTGAACTTTTTGACATGGGTTCCAACTTTAACAACCTTCCCTACAATCTCATGACCGGGAACCATTGGATAAATTGCTCCTCCCCAATCGTCCTTTATTTGGTGCAAATCACTGTGGCAAACTCCGCAAAATTGTATGTCAAATTGCACATCGTGTGGCCCTACTTCTCGTCTTTCAAAACTCCACGGAGCTAAATCTGTTTTTGCATCCTGAACTGCATATCCTTTAGTTGGTATCATAATTTTTAATTTTTAATAAAATTATGAAATTATAAGTTTTATAGTGGTTTAGCTCTCATAATGTTTCCATAATATTACGTGAACGCTAATTATAAAAGCATGCCGTATAATTTTTTTTCGAGAAAAAAAGTAAAATCTATATATTGTTTTAATTTTTTATAAACGAATATCCTTCTTTATAAATCCGCTTTCACTGTTTTTCAGTATCTTTAAAAAAATTAAAATCATGAAAGATCAATCTTATAAAAATCACATTCGCTTTTATCCACCGCATCATTTTGTTTATTATCCTATTATAATGGCATTTCTGTCCTTTAGCATTTATTTCGCTTTTACAACGGCAGATGTATTGTTGTGGTCATTTATAAGTGCCATTTTTGTAGTGCTTTTTTGCCTTGCCTTTATGTTGAGACAACATTACGCATTAACATTACAAAATAGAATCGTACGTCTTGAATTAAGATACCGTTATCTTGCTGTAACAGGAAATAGATTGGAACTTATTGAAGATACATTAGATGATTCCCAATTATTTGCATTACGTTTTGCTCCAGATGAAGAACTCGCTGCACTGACGCAAAAAGCAGTAACAGAAAATCTATCAGGAGATACCATCAAAAAATCAATTAAGAATTGGAAGGGCGATTACGAAAGAGTTTAATATTCGAGAAGAATTCTGCTGATTAATTTGAACAGCACTTTAGAATTTGTTTCTTTGCTAGGAATCGAAAAATACAAAATGCCAGAATATTTTCTAGATATTGAATACGACAAAATTACTTACACTGAAGAGGAAGTTAATTTTAAAGAATTTGAATGCTGCACTTTTACAAATTGTAATTTCTCACAATGCGTATTTGTTGCAGTAACATTTATAGATTGTACTTTCAACAATTGTGTTTTTAGCGAAGCAAAAATTAATTATGTTGCTTTTAGAACCGTGTTTTTTAATGATTGCGAAATCAAAGATGTCAATTTTGCAATGTGTGATAAGCTAATTTTCGAAATCGCATTTAATAACTGTGTATTAGATTTTTCTAAGTTCTACACTTTAAAAATTAAAAGAACTTCCTTTACTGACTGCAGTCTTGTTGCAGTAGATTTTATGAGTACCGATTTGACCGAAGTTGTTTTTGATAACTGCGATTTATATCGAAGTGAGTTTGCCAAAGCCATAGCTAATAAAGCTAATTTTCAAACTAGTTACAATTACACCATTGATCCAACCAAAACTAAAATTAAGAAAGCTGTTTTTTCATTGGACGGAGTAAAAGGATTACTATACAAACATGATATTATAGTTCAATAATTATATATGTTCTAATTACTGAACTATTAAATATTATCCATGAATTGTTTCGCTCTTTCCGTAATTTGCGATTACAGATGCTTCAAATTCTATCCATTCTCGCCATCTTTTTTCTACGTCGATTCCAATTCCGTATTTACGAGCGTAAGTAATAAAGGTAGTATAATGTCCCGCTTCACTTTCCATTAAATCCCTGTAAAAAACAGACAACTCTTCGTCTTGAATATTTTCTGAAAGTACCTTAAAGCGCTCGCAACTTCTAGCTTCAATCATTGCAGAGAACAGCAATCGTTCCACTAAACTAGAAACTCGGCTGCCGTTACCGTTCTTTTTCATGTATAAATACAATTCATTTACATAATCGTCTTTGCGTTCGCGTCCCAGCTTTAATCCGCGTTTGATGATAATATTGTGAACTTGTTCAAAGTGATCAATTTCTTCTTTGGCTAAAGCCAAAAGATCCTGAACTAAATCCTGATGCTCAGAGTTATTAGTGATAATCGTAATTGCATTAGTAGCTGCTTTTTGCTCGCACCAAGCGTGATCCGTCAATATTTCTTCAATATTTTTTTCTACAATATTCACCCATCTAGGATCCGTTGGTAATTTTAATCTTAGTACAGACATAGTTTTAATCTTAAATTTATAAATAATAAAGTCGAAAATCAAATGCAAGAAAGAACAGATTAGTGTCTTTTTCAAGCTTTTGACTTTCGACTTTAAAAATTTTGAACTATTTGTTAGTATACGAATATAGCTCTTTCACTCATCATTTCGTTTACTTCACTAGCAACCGCTTCAATAACGTCTTCGTTAGTATGATCAACTAAAACTCTATCGATTAAATCAACTATAGTTTCCATATCTGATTCTACAAGACCACGAGTGGTAATTGCTGCAGTACCAACACGAATTCCTGAAGTAACAAATGGTGATTTGTCATCAAATGGAACCATATTTTTATTTACTGTAATTTCTGCTTTTACAAGAGCATTTTCAGCATCTTTCCCAGAAATGTTTTTATTTCTTAAATCGATCAACATCATGTGGTTGTCAGTTCCTCCAGAGATAATTTCGTATCCTCTTTTTACAAAAGCATCTGCCATAGCATTTGCATTCTTTTGTAATTGTAAAGCATAAGTAAAGAATTCATCTTTTAATGCTTCGCCAAAAGCAACAGCTTTAGCAGCGATAATGTGCATTAATGGACCACCTTGATTTCCAGGGAAAACAGCTAAATCTAATAATGAAGACATCATTCTTACATCCCCTTTTGGAGTAGTTAAACCAAATGGATTTGGAAAATCTTTCCCCATCATAATTAAACCACCACGAGGTCCACGTAAAGTTTTGTGAGTTGTAGTTGTAACAATATGACAATGAGGTAAAGGATCATTCATCAAACCTTTGGCGATAAGCCCAGCAGGATGAGAAATATCAGCTAATAAAATAGCACCTACACTATCAGCAATTACTCTAAAACGCTCAAAATCCATATCGCGAGAATAAGCCGAAGCTCCTGCAATAATCAATTTTGGTTGTTCTCTAGTTGCTATTTCTTGGATTTTATCATAATTCAACAATCCAGTTTCCTTATCTACACCATAAAAAGATGGAGTGTATAGGCGTCCTGAAAAATTTACTGGAGAACCGTGAGTCAAGTGACCACCGTGAGATAAGTCAAACCCTAAAATTTTGTCTCCTGGTTTAATACATGCATGGTAAACTGCAGTATTAGCTTGAGATCCAGAGTGTGGTTGCACGTTTGCATATTCAGCACCAAATAACTCTTTGGCTCTGTCAATTGCAATTTGCTCCACAACATCAACTACTTCACAACCTCCGTAGTATCTTTTGCCAGGATACCCTTCAGCATATTTGTTAGTTAAAACTGAACCAGCAGCTTCCATTACTTCGTCACTTACGAAGTTTTCTGAAGCAATAAGCTCTAATCCGTGAATTTGTCTTTCTTGTTCTTCTAGAATAAGGTCAAAAATTTGTTCGTCGCGTTGCATTTTTTTGATTTTCGTTAATTTGATGCAAAAATACGAAAAAACGTTTGGTTAATAGTTAGATTATAATATATTTGATGAGTAATTTTTTAACAAAATAATTAACAGAGTATGCCGATAACAGCTAACGATACAAATAGAAAATCATGGCTTGAAGTGCCTTTAAACAGTGATTTTCCCATACAAAACATACCTTTTGGAGTTTTTCTTACAAAAGAAAATGTTGTGACGGTAGGGACCCGAATAGGCGATTTTGCAATTGACCTAGGTGCTTTACAACAATTGAATTATTTTGAAGGTATCGAACTAACAGACGATATGTTCATGCAAGATACTTTGAATGATTTCATCTCAGACGGCCAAAAAACATGGCGCTTAGTTCGAAACAGAATTGCAGAACTTTTTGACGTAGAAAACTCAAAGTTACAAGACAACGAGAAAGATAAAGAAATTATAATTTTCAACATGGAAGATGTTGAAATGCAATTACCAGTACTTATTGGTGATTATACTGATTTTTACTCAAGTAAAGAACACGCTACTAATGTAGGTACAATGTTTCGTGATCCAGACAACGCACTTTTACCAAACTGGCTTCACATTCCTGTGGGCTATCACGGTAGAAGCTCAACAATTGTTCCATCTGGAATTCCGGTTCACAGACCAATGGGGCAAACGTTACCAAATGGCGAAACAAGTCCCGTTTTTGGACCTTCCCGTCTAGTGGATTTCGAATTAGAAACTGCCTTTATTACGACGGATGTAAATATAATGGGTGAAAATATTTTAGTAACCGAAGCTGAAGAGTATATTTTTGGTATGGTTTTACTAAATGACTGGAGCGCAAGAGACATTCAAAAATGGGAATATGTACCATTAGGTCCATTCTTAGCGAAGAGTTTTGCGTCGTCAATATCACCGTGGATTGTTACTATGGACGCTTTAGAGCCTTTTAAAACTAAAGGTCCTAAACAAGAGCCTACTCCACTTCCCTATTTACAGCAAAAAGGAAAACACTCATTTGACATTCATTTAGAAGTTGCAATCCAACCCGAAAAGGCTGAACCAACAGTGATTTCTCGTTCTAATTTCAAATATATGTATTGGACAATGAGTCAGCAATTAGCGCATCATACTTCTAACGGTTGTCGTGTTAATTCTGGCGATATGATGGGTTCAGGAACTATTTCAGGTCCTACTCCAGAAAGTTTTGGTTCGATGTTAGAACTAACTTGGGGAGGAAAAAATCCACTTAAATTAAATGACGGAACAGAACGTAAATTCATAAATGATAATGATACTGTTATTATGAAAGGATATTCTCAAAACGAAAATGTTCGTATAGGTTTTGGTGAAGTTTCAAGCAAATTATTACCAACATTTGTTCGAAAATAAAAAATACGATTATACTTATAAAACCTAACAATTATTCTATTTTTGTTAGGTTTTTTTTTGGCATTATTTTTGGTTTTTAGAAAAATAATGAGCAACCAAAAAACTAAATTTAATTACATAAATAGTGCAGCTTATGAAAAAAATTACACTCTTATTATCATTTTTTATTCTTTTTTCGGCATGTGGTGTGAAGCAAACACAGAATTTATTAAGCTCAGGTAATTACGACCAAGCAATTGATAATGCGATTCCGAACTTAAGAACTAATAAAGATAAAAAAGGAAAACAAGATTATGTTTACTTGTTAGAAGAGGCTTTCGCCAAAGCAAAAGAACGAGATTTAAATATGATTAGTCTATTGGCTAAAGATGCTAATCCTACGCAGTTGGAAAAAATGTACAATACTTATTTACAATTAAACCAACGCCAAGAAAAAATCAAGCCGATACTTCCATTACGATTGTTGAAAGAAGGTAGAAATGCGATATTTCCTTTCGAAAATTATAATGACCAAATAATAGATAGCAAAAATGCTTTGTCAGCTTACTTATTCGCTAATGCGAAAAAATTAATGGCAAGCGGTGATAAAATGAACTTTAGAAACGCTTATGATGATTTGGAATATTTAAATAAAATAAATCCAAATTATAAAAATGTAAAACAACTTCTAGAAGAATCATTATTTAAAGGATCTGATTATGTACTAGTTTACACTAAAAATGAAACTAACATGATTATTCCAGTTCGTCTGCAAAACGATTTATTGGATTTTAGCACGCTAGGATTAAACGATAAATGGACGGTATATCACAGTAATAAGCTGAAAAATATCAATTATGATTACGGTTTGATGATTAATTTTAGAAATATTTATATCTCAGCAGAACAAATAAAAGAGAGAGAATTTTCAAAGGAGCGTATTATTAAAGACGGATCTAAGAAACTGATTGATGCTAATGGTAAAGAAGTCTTCGATGTTAATGGAAAAGTTGTAATGGTGGATAATCTTCGAACAGTAAATGCGAGTATTTATGAATTCAAACAATTTAAATCATGCCAAATCACAGCTAAAATTGATTATGTAAATTATAGAAGCAATCAGTTATTAAAAACATTTCCAATAACTAGTGAATATATATTTGAGAATATTTATGCCACTTATAAAGGAGATAGACGAGCATCTGATGATAATTATTACTCTTATTTTGATAGAAAAGCAGTAGTTTTTCCTAGTACAGAACAAATGATTTACGATACTGGCGAGGATTTAAAATCAAAAATTAAAAGTATTATCACGCAAAATAGATTTAGAAATTAGTGGTTAAATACCATAAATAGTAATAAAGCTCCTTAATTATAAAACATCAAGGAGCTTTTTTTGTTTAGAGGTATTGAACAATGTGACAAAATTATGTTACAAAAATCAATTTTGTTATTGCGTTTAAAAAAAAAGTGTACTTTTGTCTCGATGAATAACAACAATATAAATATAACTCCTATCTCACGGACAAACAGACCTACGGCTTCACCCGAAGTACGGACGCTATAACTATAGTATCCAATAGTAATCTGTAATATTTTTATTCATTTTTCATTTTCTCGTTTTGAATTCAACCCTATTTTGTTTTGGATCATTATATCCAAAAACTAATCTTACGATATTTTTATTTTGCTTCAATTATATTTATTGCTTTACAATAAATGTTGTTTTAACTGGATTTTGTTGTTTGGTAAATTCATTTCAGAATCAATTTAATTTTACATTCTCTAACTCAAAATTCATCTCTTGAAATGAACATATCTATCAGTGTAACTCAGGAAGAACATTATAAATACTCGCAAGAAATATGCGATACCATTGAATTATCTGCTTTATTAAGAGGAACAGGAATTGCTAAAAGAACTCCTGCATATATTCAGAAAAAAATGGAAACCAACGATGCTGTTATTGCATTAATCGACGGAAAATTTGCAGGTTTTTGTTATATCGAATGTTGGCAACATGGCAAATTTGTAGCTCATTCTGGTTTAATAGTACATCCAGATTTTAGAAATTTAGGATTGGCAAAAAAAATTAAGTCGTTTGTATTTGATTATTCTCTTAAAAAATATCCCAATGCTAAAGTGTTTGGAATTACTACTGGTTTAGCGGTAATGAAAATTAATTCTGAATTAGGTTATAAACCTGTTCCTTTTTCTGAATTAACAACTGATCCCAGTTTTTGGAAAGGATGCCAAACCTGCACTAATTACGATATTTTAAAAAGTAAGGATAACAAAATGTGTTTGTGTACCGGAATGCTTTATGATCCAAAAGAAAAACCTAAAGATCCGCCTAAACATGCTTTCAACGTCCGGATTTGGAATCGCTTGAAAAAAATAAAACAAGCTTTGTTTTTAGAAGATTAATACTCTTCACAATACTCGTCGATACAAAGAGAGTTGAAAGAGAAAAAAATAATTAATAATACTCCGCCCACATTTAAATCTCTTAATCAGAGATTTTTAAAAATTACGAAGGCAGAGAAAAAAAATAAAATCATGAAAAAAGTTGTATTAGCTTATAGTGGAGGATTGGATACGTCTTATTGCCTAAAATATTTAAAGAATGAAAAAGGATACGAAGTTCACACCGTTCTTATAAATACTGGGGGATTTGATGATGAAGAACTAACTGCTATTGAAGAAAGAGCATACGAATTAGGAAGTGCACAACATACAAATTTGACTATTGTAGATAAATACTATGATAAAGCTATTAAGTACTTAATTTATGGAAACGTTTTAAAAAACAATACGTATCCATTATCAGTAAGTGCTGAACGTGTTTTTCAAGCAATGGAAGCTATTAAATATGCAAAATCTGTTGGTGCTAGCGCTATTGCTCATGGAAGTACTGGCGCAGGCAATGACCAAATCCGTTTTGATTTAATTTTCCAAACCATCGCTCCTGAAATAGAGATCATCACTCCTATTCGTGATTTGAAATTATCTAGACAAGAAGAAGTAGATTATTTAGCAAAAAATGGAGTTCATTATTCTTGGGAAAAAGCGCAATACTCTATAAATAAAGGACTTTGGGGAACTAGCGTTGGTGGAAAAGAGACTCTAACATCTGGACAGGCACTTCCTAACGAAGCGTATCCTTCACAGTTGCAAAAAGAAGGCGAAGAAAAAGTAACATTAGAATTTAAAAAAGGGGAAATAATTGCTGTAAATGGTAAAAAAGACAAACCTTCTAACAATATTGTGGCTTTAGAAAAGCTTGCCAATGCTTACGCAATCGGTAGAGATATTCACGTAGGTGATACTATTATAGGAATCAAAGGAAGAGTTGGATTTGAAGCAGCCGCTCCTTTAATTATCATCAAAGCGCACCATTTATTAGAAAAACATACTTTAGGTAAATGGCAACAATACTGGAAAGAACAACTAGGAAACTGGTACGGAATGTTATTTCACGAAGGTCAATTTCTTGATCCAATTATGAGAAATATTGAAACTTTCCTTGAGGATACTCAAAAGACAGTAAATGGAACAGTAACAGTAACTCTAAAACCATATCATTTTTCACTTGACGGAATTGAATCTGAAAATGACTTAATGAATACTAGTTTTGGTCAATATGGGGAGATGAATAATGCTTGGACATCTGACGATGCTAAGGGATTTATCAAAATTCTTGGAAATGCTCAAAATATATTTTCATCAGTAAACGATCTAAATTATGATTAATGTTGGAATAATAGGTGGCTCAGGATATACTGCGGGCGAACTCATCAGAATATTGATGTTTCATCCAAATGCTATTCTTGATTTTGTTTACAGTACTACAAATGCTGGAAAACCACTTTCGGTAGCGCATCATGATTTGTTGGGCGACATCGAAATGAATTTTACTGATACCGTAAATCCAAACGTAAATGTGTTATTCTTGTGTTTGGGTCATGGAAAATCGAAATCATTTTTAGAGCAAAACCAATTTGCAAGTCATACTAAAATCATTGATTTAGGAAATGATTTCCGTTTAACTAAAGACAAAGAATTCGAAGGAAAATCTTTCGTTTATGGACTTCCGGAATTGAACAAAACAGCTATTAAAAACGCCCAGTTTATTGCAAATCCAGGCTGTTTTGCAACCGCTATTCAATTAGCGTTATTGCCTTTGGCGAAAGCCAAGTTATTGAAAGACGATATCCATATTAATGCTACAACCGGAAGTACTGGAGCTGGAGTTTCGCCTTCTGAAACGACACATTTTAGTTGGAGATCGAATAATATGTCGCATTACAAAGCTTTTGATCACCAACATTTGGGAGAAATAAACCAAAGTGTCAATCAACTGCAAGCAAATTATACAGACGAACTAATTTTCGTTCCTAATAGAGGAGATTTTGCCAGAGGAATTTTTGCCACTTTATACACTACAGTCGAAGAAAGTCTAGAAGAAATCCTAGCAAAATATGAAGCTTTTTATAAAGATCAACCTTTTGTAACTGTTACTACAACTGGCATCAACATGAAGCAAGTAGTACAAACAAATAAATGTATTATTAGCTTGATGAAAAAAGGCAATTGCTTACTCATTACTTCAATTATTGATAATTTAGTAAAAGGAGCCTCGGGACAAGCGATACAGAACATGAATTTAATGTTTGGTTTAGACGAAAGCACAGGATTGCATTTAAAGCCATCAGGTTTTTAATTTTTCAGTTTTTAATGATAAATTTTAAATTCTAAATTTAAAAAAGCGATTCATTTAAAATTCATAATTCAACATTTAAAATAATTTATAATGAACTTATTTGACGTTTACCCATTATACGATATTACTCCTGTAAAAGCACTAGATTGCGCTATTGTGGACGAAAAAGGAATTGAATATTTAGATTTATACGGTGGTCATGGAGTAATTTCCATTGGTCATACACATCCACACTATGTTGATAAGCTAAAAGATCAATTGGACAATATTGGTTTTTATTCTAATGCGATTCAGAATCCTTTGCAGTTAGAATTAGCACATAAATTAGGTAGACTATCAGGTTTAGAGGATTATACATTATTCCTTTGTAGTTCTGGGGCTGAAGCCAATGAAAACGCTTTGAAACTAGCTTCATTTCACAATAATAAATCGCGTGTGATTGCTTTTGATAATGCATTTCACGGAAGAACTTCGGCAGCAGTTGCAGTTACCGATAACAAAAAAATCGTCGCACCCATAAATGCGCAACAAGTGGTTACCTTTTTACCATTGAATAATATAGCTCTGGTAGAAGCCGAACTGAAAAAAGGAGACGTTTCTTCTGTTATTATCGAAGGAATTCAAGGTGTTGGTGGTTTAGACCAAGGAACAACGGAATTTTTTCAAGCATTGGAAAAAATATGTATGGCTTACGATGTAGTTTTGATTTTGGATGAAGTGCAATCTGGATATGGAAGAAGTGGAAAGTTTTTCGCACACCAACATCATAACATCAAAGCAGATATTATTTGCTTAGCGAAAGGAATGGGAAATGGATTTCCTATTGGTGGCATTTTAATTGCTCCAAAATTCAAAGCGAGTTATGGCCTTTTAGGAACTACTTTTGGTGGAAACCATTTAGCTTGTGCTGCTGGAATAGCAGTTTTGGATGTGATCGAAAGCGAGAAATTAATGGATAACGTAAATAAAATTTACGCCTACTTTTTAGAAGCAATCAAACAAATTCCTGAGGTAATTCAAGTAAAAGGAAGAGGATTAATGTTAGGTGTCGAATTTGATTTTGACGTAAGTGCACTTCGTAAAAAAATGATTGTAGACAAACATATTTTTACAGGAAACGCCAACAATAAAAACTTATTAAGAATTCTTCCGCCATTGACAATCAACAAAGAAGCACTAGACACTTTTATTAAAGCTTTAAAAGAAAGTGTAGCTGAATTAAAGTAAATCAGAAATTTGCTGCGTAAAGTCTTTGACTTTGAAGCAGTGATAAAAGATATATAATCGAATATAAAAATAAGTTTAAAGCAGTCAAACACATTCTAAAAGTCTGGAACTTTCAGAAGTGAAAAAATTTTTTTTTGCGTGAGGGATAGCAGCGAAAATCCTTTTTTAGTGATTGTAGCTTTAGCTGAAATTAATAAAAAAGATTGCAGAGAATAGCCCGACTCGAAATTGCGAGAAGGAACGACAAAGCAAAATGAGGGTCACGCCCAAATAGATAAACAAACAATTATGAACCATTTACTATCAATAGAAAAGCGAGATTCGGTTTTAAGCAGAATGGCGGAACTTTTAGAACAAGAAAGAACCAATATTAAAACCATCAATCAACAGGATATCAATAATTATTCTGGTGATGATTTGGCGATGGAAAAACGCTTGTTAGTTGATGATGCTAAAATTGACGGAATGATTTTATCGCTTCAGCAATTAGCGAGTCAAGATGATCCTATTGGTGTCGAACGTTTTAATTTTGATCATGCTAATGGTATGAAAATCATCAATAAAACGGCTGCTTTTGGAACAATACTGATAATTTATGAATCTAGACCAGACGTTACAGTTGAAGCAGGCGGAATTGCTTTTAAATCAGGCAACAAAATTTTACTAAAAGGCGGAAAAGAATCTTTACTATCGAATTTGAAAATTGTCGAATTATGGCACCAAGCTTTAAAGGAAAACAATATTTCAGCAGAATGGGTAGAGTATTTGAATTATAATCGCGAAGAAACGCAGGCTTTTTTAGAAAAACCAACGCAGAAAGTAGATTTAATTATTCCTCGTGGTGGCGAAAAATTAATTGCGTTTGTAAAAAAACACGCTACCTGTCCCGTAATCATAAGTGGTCGAGGAAATAATTTTGTTTATGTAAATGCTGAAGCTGATTTAGACCAAGCACTCGCTATTATAATAAACGGAAAAACCTCAAACATATCAGTTTGCAACGCTTTAGATAAAGTATTAATTGATACTAATTTACCTAATTGGGAAGTCTTTGCAAAACAAATAATAGCCGAATTACAACACAAAAATGTGATTGTTTTAGGAGATGAAAACATTTCTAAAATATCGAATGTTCCCCAAATTAAATCCGATTTAATTTGGCACGAAGAGTTTTTAGATTATAAAATTGTAATTGGAACCACAAATTCTGATCAAGAGGCTATTGATAAAATTAATAAATATTGTGGCGGACATTCGGCCTCAATTATAACTAAAAACGATGCTGTTGCTCAAAATTTTATGGATAATGTCGATACTGCAGCAGTTTATCAAAACGCCTCTACCCGATTTACAGATGGAGGACAGTTTGGTCTTGGAGGCGAATTAGCAATTAGTACTGATAAATTACACCAGCGGGGACCAATTGGATTACAACATTTGGTTACTAATAAATGGTATGTTTACGGAGATGGGCAAATACGATAGTAGTCAATGAACAGTTATTATTGTTCAATTTTAAACATTCTCAACTACTATATAAGAATTTAAAAAAGCTTTGTGACTTTTGCGTTAATAAAGGATAAATTAAACTTTGTGCCCTTTGTGGTTAAACAATTATGGCTAAGAAAAGAATATTATTAAAGTTAGGAAGTAATACTTTAACTAAGGAAACCAATCATATTTCGAGAGGAAAAATTGAAGATATCGGAGTACAAATAGCTGAATTACAAGAAGATTATGAATTTATAATTGTGAGTTCTGGAGCAATTGCAGCAGCCAAACAATTTGTAAAACTTGAAAATCAGGATAAAGATGTTTTTGTAAAACAGGCATTAGCTTCGATTGGTCAGCCCCATTTAATGCGGATTTATCATGAAAGCTTTAGCGATTTAGGATTATTGATTTCGCAGTGCTTGCTATCTTATTCTGATTTTGAAAAAGAGCAATCTAAAGTTAATATTGTCAACACGATTAATGTGCTAGTTAAGAATAATTATATCCCAATCATTAACGAAAACGATACTGTGGCAACCGACGAAATTCGCTTTGGTGATAATGATAAATTAGCGGCACTAACAGCAGTTCTATTAAAAGCTGATATTTTAATCATAGCAACCAATACAAACGGGATTTACAGAAAATCATCAATCAACAATGCTAATCCAGAAACAATTCCATTGGTTACTGATTTGCAATTGATGGAAAAAGAAATAGGAGATTCTAAATCATCTCACGGAACTGGCGGAATGCAATCAAAAATTGAAGCCACTGCTATCGCAAAAGCAGCTAATATTGAAACTTGGATTATTAATGGACTGGAAGATAATTTTATACTGAAAGCTTTGAAAAACGAAATTCCATTTACAAAAATCATATAAATACTAAAATGAACTACATCTCAATACAAAATATAGATTTGCTTGAAAAGTGGGTCAAACAAGCATTAAAAATTAAGAAAAAACCTTTAAAAAACAAAAAACTAGGTAAGAACAAAACCTTAGGAATGTTGTTTTTTAATTCTAGTTTAAGAACGCGTTTGAGCACTCAAAAAGCAGCATTAAATTTAGGAATGAACGTGATGGTTATGAATTTTACTACCGAAGGTTGGACACTTGAATTTGAAGATGGCGCCGTTATGAACTCGGGCTCATCTGAACATATTAAAGAAGCTGCAGCAGTTGTGTCTCAATATTGCGATATCATTGCAATTAGAGCTTTTGCAGGTTTAATTGACAAAGAAAAAGACAATGCAGAAATAGTTCTTAGCGGTTTCTTAAAACACGCTACTGTTCCTATTGTTAATATGGAAAGTGCAACAGGACATCCATTACAGTCATTAGCAGATGCAATCACAATGGCTGAATACAAAACAAAGCACAGACCTAAAGTAGTTCTTTCGTGGGCTCCGCATCCAAAAGCATTGCCACAAGCTGTCGCTAATTCTTTCGTTGAAATGATGCAGTTACAAGATGCTGAATTTGTAATAACTCATCCTGAAGGATACGAACTCAACTCTGAAATCACAAAACATTCTACGATTGAATATGACCAAAATAAAGCCTTTGAAAATGCTGATTTTATCTACACCAAAAACTGGAGTAACTACAACGAATATGGTAAAATCACAAATTCAGACTCAAATTGGACTGTAACTGCTGAAAAAATGAAACTAACTAATAATGCTAAATTCATGCATTGTTTACCGGTAAGGAGAAATGTAATTGTAACAGATGAAGTACTAGACAGCGAAAATTCAATTGTGATTGAACAAGCTAATAATAGGACTTATGCAGCACAGTTAGTGTTGCAAAAAATATTAAAATCCTCCCCAACCCCTCCGAAGGAGGGGCTTTTTAAAAGTAAATCAGCAAAATAAGAAATTGTACTATGACTATACAATCACAAACCTCCAATATTCAAGACCCAACTCCCTCTCCTGTTTTTGCGAGGAACGAAGCAATGGAGAGTCCCAAAACTCCAGGAGGGGTGAGGATAATTAAAATTGGCGGCAACATTATCGACAATCCAGTAGAATTAGCACAATTCTTAGCTGACTTTTCTAAAATTGAAGGTTACAAAGTTCTTGTGCATGGTGGTGGAAAATCAGCTACTAAAATGGCAGAAAGTATAGGTTTTACTCCGCAAATGATTGATGGTAGACGAATTACGGATGCGCCAATGCTCGATGTTGCTGTGATGATTTATGCAGGACAAATCAATAAAAATATCGTTGCTCAATTACAAGCTAATCATTGTAATGCAATTGGATTTTCTGGCGCTGATGGTAATTTGATTCAATCTGAAAAAAGAAACCATCCAACAATCGATTACGGTTTTGTGGGTGATGTCAAATATGTGAATGGTGAATTATTAAGTAGTTTGCTTTCTAATGGAATCATTCCTGTTTTTTGTGCGATAACACATGATGGAAAAGGTCAATTATTAAACACAAATGCCGATACGATTGCGAGTGAATTAGCCATTGCTTTATCAAACAGATATGAAGTTACTTTAAATTATTGTTTCGAAAAACCCGGAGTTCTATATGATTCGGATGACGATTCTTCAGTTATTGAAGTGATGAATAAAGAATTATATTCGAAATTAAAAAATGATAAAGTAATACATTCAGGGATGATTCCAAAACTGGATAACTGTTTCAACAGCTTAACCAAAGGAGTTCAGAAAATAAAAATTGGTCATCACAAGATGCTGAATAATGAAAATACAATTTGTACGACTATAGAATTATAAAATAGTAGACACGGTTTTTACAATTTTACAAAGATTTAAAGTTTTGCGCCCTTGTTATTTCGTGGCAAAAATATCGCCTTTATGGCAAAATAATAAAATATGAAAAGTATAGAGATCCTAACGCAAGAAGCTATTGCATTATTAAAATCGCTAATTGAAACACCTTCCTTTTCAAGTGAAGAGGATCAAACGGCCATTTTAATCGAAAATTGGTTCACACAAAATGATATTCCTTTCGAAAGAGAAAATAATAATGTTTGGGCTTTCAATAAGCATTTTGATAAAAACAAACCTACGCTCTTACTAAATTCGCATCATGATACGGTAAAACCAAATCAAGGTTATACTAATGATCCTTTTAAAGCATTCGTTGAAAACGGAAAACTATTTGGCCTAGGAAGTAATGATGCTGGCGGCTGTTTGGTTTCTTTACTAGCGACTTTTGTCCATTTCTATTCAAATGAAAACCTTAGTTATAATATTGTTATAGTAGCTTCCGCGGAAGAAGAAAGTAGCGGAAAAAAGGGTTTAAATAGTGTTTTAAAACATTTACCAGAACTCGACTGTGCCATTGTGGGAGAACCAACATTGATGCAATTAGCTGTGGCCGAAAAAGGATTACTAGTTCTAGATATTATTGTAAAAGGAACTGCAAGTCACGCAGCTCACAATAATCTAGACAATCCTATCTACAATGCAATTCCCGTAATTGAATGGTTCAACAGCTTTAAATTCGAGAAAATATCTGATGTTTTAGGTCCTGTAAAAATGACCGTAACCGCTATTAATGCTGGAAAACAACACAATGTAGTACCATCACAATGCGATTTAGTGATCGATATAAGAGTTAATGATTGCTATAATAATTCCGAAATTTTAGAAATAGTAATAAAGCATGTAAACGCTGAAGTAAATCCACGTTCTATGCACTTAAACGCTTCTTCAATTCCATTAAATCATGGCTTAGTAAAAGCAGGAATCGCTTTAGGAAGAACAACCTACGGCTCACCTACCCTTTCAGATCAATCGGTTTTAAGTTGCAAATCTTTAAAACTAGGACCTGGCGAAACACTGCGTTCACATTCAGCTGACGAATTTATCTATATTAGCGAAATTGAGGAAGGTATTCAATTGTATATTAAAATATTGGAGGATTTCTTTAGGAGCTAATCCCGCAATCCGCTGTATCTTTCCTTGCCTAAAGACGGCAAGCAAAGGATGCCGCTACTGTCGGGGCTAGGAAGTATAGGAAATTAAGAGAATTCCAACTATTCTAGAAATTCGAGCAATTCAAAAAATAAAAACTTCGCGAATCTCTGAGTAATCTCCGAGTATCTTTGCGGAACAATAAAAATACAACTATGAAACTTTGGGAAAAAGGAATACCAACAGATAAACAAATCGAGCAGTTCACTGTTGGAAACGATAGAGAATTAGATTTAGTTCTAGCTAGATATGATTCATTAGGTTCTATTGCACATGCTAAAATGTTGGGACAAATTGGTCTTTTAACAGAATCAGAAACACTTTCTTTAGTTTTAGCTTTAGAGGATATTATAATAGATGTGGAGAATGGCAATTTCGAAATAGAAGATAGCTTTGAAGACGTACATTCTAAAATCGAATATTTGCTGACGGCAAAACTAGGCGATGCTGGAAAAAAAATTCACACGGCTCGTTCACGTAATGATCAAGTTTTAGTTGACGTGAATTTATATCTAAAAGACGTTGTAAAAGAATTTAAAAGCCAGGTAAAAACGCTTTTTGATATACTGATGCAATTAGCAGAGAAACATCAGAATGTTTTATTACCAGGATATACGCATTTACAAATTGCAATGCCATCATCTTTTGGAATGTGGTTTTCCGCTTATGCTGAAACTTTGATTGATGATATTACAATGTTAAACGCAGCACTGAAAATCGTGGACCAAAATCCATTAGGTTCCGCTGCGGGATATGGAAGCTCCTTCCCTATTGATAGAACGTTCACAACTAAAGAATTAGGTTTCGAAACCCTCAAATACAATTCTGTTGCGGCTCAAATGAGCCGAGGAAAGTCAGAGAAAACGGTTGCATTTGCTATGAGCAGTGTTGCAGCAACTTTGGCCAAATTCTCTATGGATGTGTGTTTGTATATGAGTCAGAATTTTGATTTTATCAGCCTACCAGCTCATCTTACAACGGGTTCGAGCATAATGCCTCACAAGAAAAACCCAGATGTTTTTGAATTGATTCGCGGAAAATGCAACAAAATTCAAGCTTTGCCATACGAAATTACTTTGATCACGAATAATCTTCCAAGTGGCTATCACAGAGATTTACAACTATTGAAAGAAGGATTATTTCCAGCCATTCAAAATTTAAAAGCTTGTTTGGATATTGCTATATTTTCGATAAAAGACATTACAGTTAAAGAAGGTATTTTAAACGATAAAAAATACGATTATTTGTTTACAGTGGATTCTTTAAATGAGATGGTTGTTGCTGGAATGCCTTTTAGAGATGCTTATAAAGCTGTTGCAGAACAATTGGAAAATGGTACATTTCAATCACCAAAAGAAACTAAGCACACTCATGAAGGTAGTATTAATAATTTATGTTTGAATGAAATTAAAGAAAAAATGAAAAGTGCTTATTAATCGTTTCTAAATACATTAGAGCGCATTGAGATTCTTAATGCGCTTTTTTAATCTATAATTTACTTACATTTGGTTTACTAATCTAAGCTAAATGGAAAATATTCATCAAAGGGCTACCCAAACTCTTTTTGATAAACAGTTAATTACAGAAGAGCAACATGAACAAATTGTAAGCTATAGAAGCTTAAATATATTTTCCTTAAATGCAGAATTAAAAATTTTTCTTTACTTATCTGTACTATTGTTCACTTCTGGAATTGGAATTTTAATTTATCAAAATATTGATACAATTGGGCATTCCATAATCATTTCATTAATTTCAATTGTTACTGTAGTGTGTTATTACTTTAGTTTCAAAAGAGCTCCCGCATTTAATAAAAGTCAGACGTATTTTGAAAGTCCGGTAATGGAATATATTGTCCTTACTGCTAATTTACTCACTTGTATATTAATAGGTTATTTACAAATTCAATTCAATACTTTTGGAACTCATTACGGTCTAGCAACAATAATCCCAACTACAATAGGATTGTTTTCAGGTTATTATTTTGATAACAAGAACGTACTTTCCATCGCAATCACAGGATTAGCTGCTTACATAGGATTAACTGTTTCACCACAATCCCTTTTGCAAAATGAAATCTATAATACAGATTCTCTAAGTTACGCTGCCATTGGGTTAGGTGTAGTATTAATTTTGTGGAATTATTATAGTTCTATAATCAAACTCAAAACACATTTTGCATTAATATTTTTAACTTTTGCACTTCATCTTATTAGTATTTCATGCATTAATAATATTATTGATAGCGATTACTATTTAGTATTTTCTGTAATTTTGGGATTATCAACCTATTTTTTCTACATATCTAGTTACAAAATCAGGTCTATTTCTTTATTTATTTTCGCAGTTCTTTATGGCTTTATAGGCTTAAATATTACGCTATTTAAAATTATTGACTATATGAATTTGACGGATATTTTTGAATTCATTTTGGTCCTTAGTCCATTTTATTTCATTGGAGCGATTATTCTGTTTATAATGATGATTAAAAAATTTAATTCCGAAATTAAAAAATGATAGCATTAGAAAAAATAAAAGTAGAAAATCAGCTGTTAGTTGAGGAAGCGCACGCGCTTTATAAAGCTAGATTTATATCAGAAGAACAATTTAAGATTGTTCAGAAATCACATCCCACACCTAAAAAACAGAAAAACATTTTGCTCCGTCTTGGGTTTGCGTTTTTAGGAATTCTCTTATATTCTTCTATTTGCGGATTTATTTCACTTTTGGGATTATCTTTTATAGATGATAGTTTTGAAGTGTTTCTTTTTATTTTCGCGGCTGTTGGTTTTGCTGGAGCCGAGTTTTTTGCAAAACAAAATTACTCTGAACAAGGACTAGACGATAGCTTTCTCATCGGTGCTCAATTACTTTTAGCAGGAGCGATAGCAACAGTCACTGATGGTTACGAAATGATCATAGCGTTATTTGCCACAATCGTTTCTGTACTAACGTATTTGAGATATATAAATCGAGCGTCAGTTGTGATTTTTTGTACTGCAAGCACAGCCACTATTGCCTTCAGTTTATTTGAGATAGGAGTCATTGGTAAAAGTATTTTACCGTTTGTTTTAATGATTTACGGAATAGGGCTTTATTTCATCTGCGATAAAATTGCCATAAATTTACAATTCCCGTTTTATCAAAAAGGAATACTTTTAGTAAAATATTTTGGTCTTATTTTATTTTACTTCTCTGGAAATTATTTAATAGTTCGTGAACTTTCAGTAGAATTGTTAGGAAGCGAAATTCCAACTAACTCTGATATTTCATTTGCCTGGTTTTTCTACGCTTTCACTTTTATAGTTCCCACTACGTATATATTTTATGGTGTAAAACTACTTGATCGCGCATTAGTGTGGATTGGTTTCTTGTGCTTTGTTTTTGCATTATATACAGTAGACTTTTACTTTTTAGAAGTAGCAGGGGAAATATATTTAATTACAGCAGGATTACTTCTTTTCGCAATAGCATATTTTAGCATTAAAAAGTTAAAAGATAAAAAAGAAGGCATAACATTTCAACCGGATCGATTTATCAATTCAAGTGACTTTCTTCACACTGAAGCTTTAATTCTAACTTCTCAATTTGGCTTAAAGCCAGAGACGACAATAGACTCTCCTATGGAATTTGGAGGTGGAGGATTTAGTGGTGGAGGTTCTACTGGAGGCTACTAAAAACAAAAAATCCACAAAGTCAATACAAATATTAACATTGTGGATTTGAGCATTATGATACTTAAAGTTTAGTTGCTAATGCTTCAGCGTCTATCTCGTTATGTGAAACATTGTAAACAGCTTTGCCATCTTTAATTAAAATTAATTGAGGCGATTGATGTGCTACACCAAAACGATTTGCAATTTCATTAGAAACATCGCGATGCGAAATTAAGTCTAAAAAATAAAGAGTAACTTTATCTGAGCTATTAAACTCGTTTTCAAACTGTTTCAGTGCCATCCTACTGATACTACAACGGGTGCTGTGTTTAAAAATCGCAACCGGCTTTTCAGCTGATATTGAACTAATTTCATTTAACTGACCTAAATCATTAAGTTCGATCCAATCAATTTTGCTTTCTTTTGCTCCACTGTCGTCTGAACTGCTAAAAATGTTTTTAAAAAAACTCATAATTGTCTTATTTTAAGACAGTTTGACATTTAAACATGATAATAATCATGAAAATTCTGTCAATTTGTCCGTATTTTTGTGATGGAATATAAATTGAATACTAAAATTCAAAGTTAGTAAAATAACAATTAAACTCTGTAAAATCATGAACATAAATAAATTCACAATAAAATCTCAGGAAGCCATTCAGCTTTCACAACAATTGGCTCAAAGTCACGGCCAACAACAAATAGAAAATGAACATATTTTTAAGGCAATCTTTGAAGTCGATGAAAATGTTGCTCCTTTTTTATTAAAAAAGCTGAATGTTAATGTGCCACTGTTTATTCAAATATTAGAAAGTACTATTCAAAGTTTTCCAAAAGTTTCAGGTGGTGAAATAATGCTTTCACGCACTGCAAACACAACCTTAAATGATGCTGAAATTATTGCTCAGAAAATGAATGATGAATTCGTTTCTATTGAACACTTAGTTTTAGCAATTTTTGATTCGAAAACAAAAGCGGCACAAATATTAAAAGACCAAGGAGTTACTGGAAAAGGTTTGAAAGCCGCTATCCAAGAATTGCGAAAAGGTGAAAGAGTGACTTCTGCATCGGCTGAGGAAACTTACAATTCTTTAAATAAATACGCCAAAAATCTAAATGAATTAGCGCGCAATGGTAAACTTGATCCAGTTATTGGACGTGATGAAGAAATACGTCGTGTTTTGCAAATTTTGACGCGTAGAACTAAGAACAACCCTATGTTAGTGGGAGAACCTGGAGTAGGAAAAACTGCTATTGCTGAAGGTTTAGCACATAGAATTGTTGATGGCGATGTACCTGATAATTTAAAGGATAAAATCGTTTATTCTCTTGATATGGGAGCACTTATTGCTGGTGCTAAATTTAAAGGAGAATTTGAAGAACGATTAAAAGCCGTTGTAAAAGAGGTAACTTCTTCAGAAGGTGACATCGTATTATTTATTGATGAAATTCATACATTAGTTGGAGCTGGTGGTGGCGAAGGTGCAATGGATGCTGCTAATATTCTAAAACCTGCTTTAGCTCGTGGTGAACTTCGTGCTATTGGAGCAACAACATTAGACGAATATCAAAAATATTTTGAAAAAGATAAAGCTCTTGAAAGACGTTTCCAAAAAATAATTGTGGAAGAACCAGACACTGAAAGTGCTATTTCTATTTTGCGTGGAATTAAAGAAAAATACGAAACGCATCATAAAGTGCAAATTAAAGATGACGCTATTATTGCTGCTGTAGAACTATCGCAAAGGTATATAACGAATCGTTTTCTTCCAGACAAAGCGATTGACTTGATGGACGAAGCCGCTTCAAAACTTCGTATGGAAATCAATTCAAAACCTGAAGAATTGGATGTTTTGGATCGAAAAGTAATGCAATTAGAAATCGAAATTGAAGCGATTAAACGTGAAAAAGACGAAAGTAAGCTTAAGATTTTAGGAATGGATTTAGCAAACCTGAAAGAAGATCGCAACGAAATCTACGCTAAATGGAAATCTGAAAAAGATGTAGTTGATAATATTCAAGCGGTAAAAACAGAAATTGAAGACTTTAAATATGAAGCAGAACGCGCAGAACGTGATGGTGATTATGGAAAAGTAGCTGAAATTCGTTACGGAAAAATAAAAGAGGCACAAGAGCGGTTAGACATATTAGTTAAGGAATTACAAGAAAATCAATCTGGAACTTCATTGATAAAAGAGGAAGTGACTCGTGAGGATATTGCTGAAGTGGTAGCGAAATGGACTGGTATTCCAGTTATGAAAATGCTTCAAGGGGAACGTGAAAAACTACTAAAACTAGAAGATGAATTACATCAAAGAGTTGTAGGTCAAGAAGAAGCTATTGAAGCAGTAAGTGATGCAGTTCGCAGAAGTCGCGCTGGACTTCAAGATATGAAAAAACCTGTGGGAACTTTCCTTTTCTTGGGAACAACTGGAGTTGGAAAAACCGAATTGGCAAAAGCACTAGCCGAATATTTATTTGACGATGAAAATGCAATGACCCGAATTGATATGAGTGAATATCAGGAACGTCACAGCGTAAGCCGTTTAGTTGGTGCGCCTCCGGGATATGTTGGTTATGATGAAGGTGGACAATTAACTGAGGCCGTGCGCAGAAAACCGTACTCTGTTATTTTATTAGATGAAATTGAAAAAGCGCACCCTGATACTTTTAACATCTTATTGCAAGTTTTAGATGAAGGACGTTTAACTGATAACAAAGGAAGATTAGCAGATTTTAAAAACACAATAATTATAATGACTTCTAATATGGGAAGCCAAATTATTCAAGAGAAATTTGAAAATTTGAAAGGCGGTGTAGAAGCTGCGACCGAAGCTGCAAAGGTGGAAGTTTTAGCATTATTGAAACAGACCGTTCGACCAGAATTTATCAATCGTATAGATGAAATCGTAATGTTCACGCCGTTAACTACGGAGAACATTGCAAAGATTGTTGGCTTACAATTGAAAAGTGTTACTAAAATGTTAGCACTACAGGGAATTACTATGGATGCAACGCCGGAAGCGATTGCGTACTTGAGTGAGAAAGGTTACGATCCGCAATTCGGAGCTCGACCTGTTAAGAGAGTGATTCAGAGAGATGTTCTTAACGAACTTTCGAAAGAAATTCTGGGTGGAAAAATAACTACAGATAGTATTGTTTTAATAGACGCTTTTGATGGAAAACTAGTTTTTAGAAATCAAACTGAGTTAGTTAATTAAATAAAAAAAAATTTGCCAAAGCGCTGAGCTTTGGCAAAGTTTTTCATAATCGTCAGATGAAAGTCTGGCGATTTTTTTATTTTACGTAATAATGTCTTCCTAAAATAATTTATGAATTCTATGGATTGGGATCATTACTCCCTGCTTCAATAAAACATTTTTATCTGTCACCGCCCACACAGTAGTATCGACTACTTTTTTTGATTCAATATCTTCAAAGAAAATTTTGATTTTAGAATGCTCTAAATTACCTAGAGAAAGTGCTCTATTAATTTCACCTATTCGGGTTTTAATTTCGGTAACATCGTCAAGAACGTCTGTTGATGGAAATTTAAGAAGAGCGATATCTTCTTTATCTATGGAAATGAAATCTTCGGTCATAATTTAATATTTTAATTAATTTTATTTTATCTGACAATTTTAAAAATCATCGCTTTTTTTACACAATAATAACCTACAAAATTAAAGCTTACTTCCTTTCTTAATGCCAATATTATATTAATTTAACAAATGAATAATTTAGCTTAATTCTACCGTAAAGCTACTTATTTAAAGGAAAAAAATATAAATTTTGTTAACTTTTTTTTCAGGCTATCTTCTTCCAAATACTGAGCTTAAAAAACTAAATAAAGCTATGCCTATTTTTTACTCATTATTAAATTCACTATTTTTGCTGTTAAATTTTTAGTCATGCCAAATAAGAAATACAAAATAGCAGTTATCCAACTGAACCTTAACGATATTGCTGAAAACAATTTAAAAAAATGTTTAAGTTGGGTTCGTGATGCAGCTAAACTTGGTGCCGAAGTTATTTCGTTGCCAGAACTTTACAGCAGTCATTATTTCTGCCAAAGTGAGGACGTAGACAATTTTGCATTAGCAGAACCATTGTATAGCACATCGTTTATTGCGTTCAGCGCATTAGCAAAAGAGTTGGGAGTAGTTATTATTGTGCCTTTCTTCGAAAAAAGAATGGCTGGAATCTATCATAATAGCGCCTACATTATCGATACTGATGGATCTGAAGCAGGATTATATAGAAAAATGCATATTCCAGATGACCCTCATTTCTACGAAAAATTTTACTTTACTCCTGGAGATTTAGGATTTAAATCAATACCAACTCAGAAAGGAAAAATTGGAACTTTAATTTGTTGGGATCAATGGTATCCAGAAGCTGCAAGAATTACAGCTCTTAAAGGTGCTGAAGTTTTATTTTATCCAACAGCAATTGGATGGCATCCCGGAGAAAAAGAGCAATATGGTGAAAACCAATATGGAGCTTGGATGAATGTTATGAAGGGACACGCTGTTGCTAACGGTGTTTATGTTGCTGCTGCAAATAGAATTGGTTTAGAGCAATATTTACCAAATACAGATGGAATTCAGTTCTGGGGTGCTTCGTTTATTGCGGGACCACAAGGCGAAATTTTGGCGCAAGCCTCACACGATAAAGAAGAGATTCTTATCGCGGAAGTTGATCTAGATCTACAAGAAAATGTTCGTCAGAATTGGCCATTTTTTAGAGACAGAAGAATTGACGCTTTTGGGGATATTACTAAAAGAGCAATAGATTAATTATGAGCACAATTAATAGAAGATTTCCTGCGGAGTGGGAAAAACAACAAGGTGTTTTACTTTGCTTTCCTCACAATGGTAACGATTGGCCAGGAAAATACGAAGCTGTTAAATGGGCTTTTGTCGAATTTATCAAAAAAGTAGCTACGTTCGAAGAAGTATTTTTGATGGTTGCTGATGAGAATCAAAAAGAAAAAGTTAATGTATTGCTTGAAACTGCTCACGTTGATCTGAGCAAAGTTTCTTATGTTATTCAAAAAACGAATAGAAGTTGGATGCGTGATTCGGGACCGATTATCGTAAAAAACGGAACTGAAAGAGAAGCACTAAATTTTAATTTTAATGGTTGGGCAAAGTATAAAAACATACAGCTAGATAAACATGTTCCCAATACAGTAGGAGAATTTCTAAACATTCCTGTTACGCAAGTGATGTATAAAGGAAAACCGGTAATTGTAGAGGGTGGAGCCATTGATAGCAACGGAAGAGGTACATTACTTACATCAGAAGAATGTTTAATGCATCCAAATATTCAAGTACGTAATCCAAATTTCACTAAAAAGGATTACGAAGCAGTATTTAAAGAATATCTTGGTATTACTAATGTAATTTGGCTAGGCGACGGTGTTGAAGGTGATGATACTCACGGACATATTGATGACTTGTGCCGTTTTGTTAATGAAGATACCATTGTTACAATTGTAGAAACAGATCCAAAAGATCACAATTACAAACCGTTGCAAGATAATTTAAAAAGATTGCAGAACGCTAAACTTGAAGATGGTAAATCTCCAACAATTGTAGTTTTACCTATGCCTAAACGTGTAGACTTCGAAGGATTGAGATTACCAGCGAGTTACGCCAATTTCTTGATTTTAAATAACTCAGTACTTGTTCCTACATTCAATGATTCAAATGATAGAGTTGCTTTAAATATACTATCTGAATGTTTTCCTGATAGAGAAATCATTGGTATTAGTTGTACTGATTTTATATGGGGTTTTGGAACATTGCATTGCTTAAGCCAGCAAATTCCTGAATAAAGACAGAGGAATTACAAATTCTGAGATAAAAAAAAGACTTGTAGATATAATATCTACAAGTCTTTTTTATTTGAGGTTTTAAATATTATTTATCTCTCGAAAATTCTATCTTTTTACCATCTGATGTAAGCATATTAAATCCATTTAGATTGTCGTTGAATTCAAATTTAAGACCTGCTTGTTTTGATTCAAAAGTATTTTTACCAATAGGCTCAACTGAAAAGCTAGGGTAATTAGTTATTGACGCAGTCAAAGCACCATTTTTCTCAGTAAAAGTTATTTTTAAAGGTGCCATTTTAGTAGAATAAACTCCTAAATAACCATCTAAAATAATATCTTTTTCAAGCAAACCTTTATCAGCTGTCCAAATGTTATTTGCAGTATTGCTATCTGGTAAAATGTGGTCAGGATCAATAGTGATACTTTCAATTTCTTCTGTCGAATCATGTTTGAAAGACCACGTTTTATTTTTCTGCCATACTTCTACTGGTAAATTTAAACGAGTAATTTTTCCAGTTTTAGTTTTCACATCTATAGCTACAGGCATAGCCATTTTTTCGAAGTTTTCTATTGTAATAACGATACCTTGTTTTGGATCATTCTTAACGTACTTCATACTATTTATTCCTTGATCTAAACGCCAGTTGTATTGAAACCAACCTCTCCAAAACCAACTTAAATCTTCACCCGCAACGTTCTCAATAGTTCTAAAGAAATCATCTGGCATAGGGTGTTTGTAAGCCCAACGATCAATATACGTTCTTAACGCTCTATCAAAACGTTCCTCGCCTAATATGTGTTCGCGCAAAATAATAAGTCCTGAACTTGGTTTTGCATATGCAAGAACACCAATGTTAGCTTCCTTCATATTATCAGGAGAACTCATTATCGTTTCCAGATTAGGACTTGTGTAATATTCTGCTCTTTGATGCATATCTGCATTTGGTTCTTTGTACTCACCATTATTAAAATCAGCAGAACTAACAGAATTTAAGAACGTATTGAAACCTTCGTCCATCCACCCAAATACTCTTTCATTTGAACCAACAATCATAGGAAACCAGATATGACCAAATTCGTGATCAGTAACTCCCCATAAATCAGCTCCTTTTGATTCCCAACTACAGAAAACAATACCAGGATACTCCATTCCACCTTCATTTCCGGCCACATTTGTAGCTACTGGATAAGGATATTCCATCCATCTTTTAGAGTAGTTTTCTATAGAACCTTTTGTATATTCAGTTGAACGTCCCCATGCATCATTGCCTGCGCTTTCTACTGGATAAGCTGACAATGCTAGCGATTTCTTACCACTTGGTAAATTAATTTTAGCACCATCTAATATAAATGCTGCTGAAGATGCCCATGATACATCACGAGAATTTTTCATCTTAAAGTTCCAAGTTTTTGTTGTTGCAGAAACATTTTTTGATGTTTTCTCAACTTCATCTGCAGTACGAATAAAAACAGTTTTATCACTTTGTTTTGCTTGCGATAAACGTTTTTGCTCTTCTGCAGTGTATACAGCTGTAGGATTTAATAATTCACCTGAACTCACAACAATATGATTTGCAGGAGCAGTAATACTTACATCAAAATCACCGTATTCTAAATAAAATTCGGAAGCTCCTAAATAAGGATTTGTATTCCATCCTTTTATATCGTCATAAACACACATTCTAGGATACCATTGTGCGATTGTAAATATTTTTCCATTTTTTGTTTCTAAAACTCCCGTTCTATCAGAACCTTCTAATGGAGAGATATAAGAAAAATCAATTTTTATCTTAACTTTTCCACCTTTAGAATTAAGTTCTTG
The DNA here is from genome assembly GCF_039123485.1 of Flavobacterium sp. PL12. Taxonomy (NCBI): domain Bacteria; kingdom Pseudomonadati; phylum Bacteroidota; class Flavobacteriia; order Flavobacteriales; family Flavobacteriaceae; genus Flavobacterium; species Flavobacterium sp. PL12. The sequence goes on along the minus strand of NZ_JBANDI010000022.1, from coordinate 41,680 downwards.
CGGAAGAAAAACTTGCATTCTTGTATCAGTAATTAAGTATTTAGCTTCAGTTTCTGTAGTCTTTCCTTTAACTGTGCTAACTACTTTGACAGATTTTATTTTATGACCACCGTCAAAAATTTGACCTCTTGCTCCATTGCGACTTCCAGTTAACGGAACAATTTCATTTCCACGAGAGTCTGCTTTAAATAAATTTTGATCTAAGTGCATCCAAACAAAGTTCATTTTATCAGGACTATTGTTTGTATACGTAATTACACCTGATCCAACGATCTCATTAGTAGCCTCATTTAATTTGGCCGTCAATTTGTAGTCGGCTCTGTTTTGCCAATACTCTGCTCCTGGCTGTCCACTTGCTGAACGAGTACTTGTGCCGTTGTTCGAATAAAAAAACGGTGCAAATGCATCATGATAATTGTAATTAGAAACAGGATTTGTTGAAGTGCTTTTCGGGCTTTGCTGTGCCCATGTAGAGGTAATTCCCAATAATAAAGTCAGATGCAAAATGACTCTTAAGCGAATGTTTTTCATTTTTATAAATTTAATTACCAAATTAATGAAAAATATTCTTAATCTCAGATTATAATTAAATGTTTGAATTAGAATTAGGAAATTTTTATGAAAAATTCAATTGTCATATAGTATCTAGTGATTAAAATTTAAAATATATTTACATCTTAAACGTATTACTATTTTTACAAATTATAATTTTGGATATAACTATTAAAAACTCGCAGTTAACAGCAACTATAAAAAGCCTTGGTGCTGAATTATGTTCCTTGAAAGACAAATCAGAAAGAGAGTATATATGGGAGGGCGATCCTAAATTTTGGGGAAAACACTCTCCTATTCTATTTCCGATTGTTGGTACCTTAGCTAATGACTCCTATACTCTTGACAATAAGATTTATCATATGTTTCGACATGGATTTGCGAGAGAAATGATGTTTGATATTAAAGAGCAAAAAGAAGATCAAGTTGTTTTTTCGTTACAATCTTCTGAAGAAACTTTTAAATTATATCCTTTTGAATTTGAACTACTAATAAGCTATACTTTAAATAACAATTCTTTAAGTGTTGAATACAAAATTATTAATAATAGTAAGGTAGATTTACCTTTTTCAATTGGAGCACATCCTGCATTTGCTTTACCATCTGCATTTGAAAGCTATTCTGTTAAATTCGAAAAACAGGAGTTATTAAAATATTTTCTTTTACAAGACAATCTGATTTCAGATGAAACAGAAAATTTAGAATTGGAAAACAAAGAACTAAGCTTAAATTATGACTTATTTAAAAATGACGCATTAGTTTTTAAAACGATGCAGTCTAAATCATTAACGATTTTACAAAATGAAGTGCCTTTTTTAAAAGTTCATTTTAAAGATTTTCCAAGTTTAGGATTATGGACCAAATTAGATGCTCCTTTTCTATGTATCGAACCTTGGTTTGGTTATTCAGATACTAAGGAATGTAATGGAAATCTTTATGAGAAAGAAGGTATTGTGGTTTTAAAAAACGATGCAGTTTTTCATTCACAATTCACTATTGAAATCCTAAAATAAATAAAGCATGTTGACTGTAAATTTTAACCCTTTCCACAATCTCGAAACAGAACGTTTAATTTTAAGACGTGTTAATAGTAATGATATTAAAGAAGTTTTAGCGTTGCGCTCTAATGCTGAAACTATGAAATATATTCCGCGACCATTACTTAAAAATGATGAAGACGCGCTTGCCCACATTGCAATGATTGATGAAAAAATTGAAAGCAATGAAGGTATCAATTGGGCCATAACTATCAAAGGAGATCCAAGACTAATAGGTGTAATTGGTCACTATCGAATAAAAAACGAACACTACCGCGCCGAGATTGGATACATGATTCTTCCAGAATATAATGGAAGAGGTATTGTAACTGAAGCTGTAAGAGAAGCAGTTAAATATGGATTTGAAGTCATGAAATTACATTCTATCGAAGCGATTATTGAACCTGATAATTTGGCTTCAGCAAAAGTTTTAGAAAAAAATGGATTTATAAAAGAAGTACATTTAAAAGAGAATGAGTTTTATGATGGTCGTTTTATTGATAGTGTTATTTACTCTATCCTAAACAAAAAATAGAAAAACTAACATTATTCTCTACATTTGTGATAGCGGAATTTATACATAAAAAGCTACCTAAAGTACAACTATGAAAAAAATATACATTGCATTTTTCCTTATTTTATCTTTTTTATCGAATGCACAAACTTATATAAAAGCGAATGTCTTCACTACTTTATTAACAATGCCTAATGTTGGTTTTGAGACTAGCATTGGCGAAAAATCCACCATAAATGTTGATGTTATCACATCTTTATGGAAATCAGTAAATGGGATTCCAAGACAGTTTCTAACTTTTACTCCTGAATATCGCTACCATTTTACAGGAAAATACAATGGTTTTTATTTAGGAGCGCATATTGGCGCTAGTATCTACAATTTCCAAAAATGGAATTATATAAACACTGATTATTATGAGAAGGGAGTTGGTTATTTTATTGGGTCAACTATTGGATATCAAGTAAAGCTTAATGATAAATTTATGTTGGATTGTTTCTTAGGCGGTGGTTGGCACCAAGGTTTTTATAAGGGATACGAAATAAGTACAGGAAATCGATACGACAAGGCCGTCAATTTTAATAAAAGTGGTGAATGGTTTCCTTATCGAGGAGGAATTATGGTTTCCTATAAATTAAACTAAGATAATTTAGGTAAAGACTTAATATACAGCTCTTCTACTTGCTTTCTAGCCCAATCTGTTTTGCGAAGAAATGTCAGAGAAGATTTCACACTAGGATTATCAGTAAAGCATTTGATTTTTATCAATTCGCTTAAAGTATCAAATCCATAATGCGCCACTAATTGCTCAACAATTTTTGATAAAGTGATTCCGTGAAGTGGATCTTTTGATTTTAAATTTTCCATTTTGCAAATATATAAAATCGACAACTAACAAATTTTAAAATAAGTTTAAATGAAAAAGTATTTATTAATTATAGCTCTTTTTGTTTTGCAAACTATCTTTAGTCAGAACAATACAAGTACTTATTATTTTATCCGTCATGGAGAAAAAATTGATAATTCTAAAAATCCAGATTTATCTAAAAGTGGATATGAAAGAGCCATAATGTGGAATGATTTATTTGCTGACATACAGTTTGATGTAATTTATTCCACTGATTATAAAAGAACAATACAAACGGTTTCACCTACAGCGTTAAGCAAAAATATTAGCATCACCAAGTATAATCCGAAAGCTACTGAAACTTTTAAAAAAGATAATTTAGGAAAAAAAGTCCTGATCGTGGGTCACAGCAACACAATACCTAGTTTTGTAAATCAAATTATTGGTCAAAAAAAATATTCTGACATTGAAGATGATGTTTTTGGTAACTTATATATTGTCACTCTATTGGACGACAATGTTAGCTCTCAATTATTAAAACTAAAGTAAGCAGTAATTATACTTATAGCTAAATTCTTTTAAGACCTAATTAGCATTCAATATTATTAATATTTTCTTTTTTATCCTACCTTTGCCACACTATGTTAAAAACAATAAATATATTCAATAAAAGGGCAAAATTCGACTACGAAATAATCGAAACATTTACTGCTGGAATTGTGTTAGCTGGAACTGAAATCAAATCTATACGATTAGGGAAAGCTAATATAACGGAGAGTTTTTGCGAATTTAGCAATAACGAACTTTTTGCTATTAACACCTACATTGAAGAATATACTTTTGGTAACCAATTCAACCATAAAGCTAGAAGCGAACGTAAACTGCTTTTAAATAAAAAAGAACTGAAAGGTTTATTGAAAAGTGTGCAAGCCAAAGGATTGACAATCGTTCCTCTAAAATTGTTTACCAATGAAAAAGGATTGGCAAAACTTCAAATTGGTCTTTGTAAAGGAAAGAAAACCTACGACAAGCGTGAATCTTTAAAAGAACAAGATACCAAAAGAGACCTCGATAGAATCAAAAAAGCATTTTAAATTACATTTAAAAAGAGTAAAGTATTTATTTTAACTATAAAAAATGACTAAATTTGTCAAGACAATTTAATCAAGTCCTAAAATGAAAATGCTTCTTAAAAATGCTAGAGAAAAAAAAGGTCTCAAAACCAGAGAAGTGGCTCAACTTTTAGGGATTGATCAAGCTTTAATAAGTAAATTTGAAAGTGGCTCTCGAAAACCTACACGAGATCAAGTGATAAAACTAGCTTCATTACTAGAAATAGATTTAGAAACAATAATGGTCGCTTGGCTAAAAGAAAAAATTCTTTATGAAATTGGTCAAGATGAATTTGCTTTAAAAGCGCTAATAATTGCTGAACAAGAAATTAGACACCAAAGTAAGTCAACGACTAAAAAATTATCTTTAGCCTTACAGAAATTATTACATGAAATTGACGGTCTAAAAGCAAAACTAGATACTTTCCGTCAATATGATAGTTATCGGATTGCTCAAGCATTAGACCTAGAGTATACTTTTGAAAGCAATCGAATAGAGGGAAATACAATGACACTTCGCGAAACTGATTTAGTCATCAATGAAGGTTTGACTATTTCTGGTAAAAGCATGCGCGAGCATTTGGAAGCAATTAATCATCAAGAAGCAATTGCTTTTATAAAAGATGTAGTGCGAAAAAACACACCGCTACATGAGCGCGAAGTTTTATCCATACACAATCTAATTTTGAGAGGTATTCATCCTCAAGACGCTGGCAGCTACAGAAAAGTACAAGTAATGATCAAAGGAAGCACTTACATGCCGCCACAACCGTATATGATTGCTAAGGAAATGGAGGTTTTTTTTATATGGTATGAAACTAACAAAAATAAAATTCATCCTATTGTTTTAGCTGCTGAAATGCACGAGCGTTTAGTAACTATTCATCCATTTATTGATGGAAACGGAAGGACTTCACGCTTAGTAATGAATTTGATTTTATTGCAACATGGCTATATAATTGCCAATATCAAAGGTGATTATGAAAGTAGAATGCAGTACTATCAATCACTTGAAACTGCTCAAACTAAAAACAACAAAGACGATTTCATTCTTTTTATCGCTCAAATGGAAAAAGAAAGTTTAGAGCGCTACATTAGTATTATTGGTCAATAATTAACAATTTTATAAAGCCCTTCTTTTGGGAAGGGTTTAGGATGGTACTTAATTTTTATGTTCTAATAAAGGAACGAATCGGAATTCTCCAAATTCATGTTTCTCAAATTGAGTTTCGCTGACTCTAATTAACAAAGTCATAATCTGCACCTCTTCTCCTAAAGGAATTACGAGCCTTCCTCCCACTTTTAATTGTGCCATTAACGGTTGCGGAATAAACGGAGCTCCTGCAGTTACAATAATACTGTCAAATGGCGCGTATCCTGGTAAACCTTTGTAACCATCACCAAAAGAAATATGCTTTGGTCGAATGTTAAGCTTTGGAAATAAATTAGAAGTTTTCTTAAACAACTCATTTTGTCTTTCAATACTAAACACTTTGGCACCCATACTGCACAAAACAGCAGTTTGATATCCAGAACCTGTTCCTATTTCTAATATTTTGTGCTCTTTTTTAACTTCTAATAATTGGGATTGAAAAGCTACAGTGTAAGGTTGCGAAATAGTTTGTCCAGCTCCTATTGGAAATGCTTTGTCTTGATACGCATAATCTTCAAAACTAGAGTTCAAAAACAAATGCCTTGGTATTTTTTTTATAGCCTCCAAAACACTTTTGTCAGTAATACCTTTTTGTTCTAAAAGACTTACTAATTGATTCCGAAGTCCTTGATGTTTGGCTGTATCTTTCAAAATTTGATATTATTTTTTTGGTAAAAATAGAGGTAATTAAAGCAATAAGCAAGTAGCAAATTACAGATGAATTTATTATGATTTCAATAGAATTCGTTATTTTAAAAAATTGAATTTTAATTTTTATTCCTATTTTTGTAGAAAGAACATCATTATGCTAAAAATTGGAGTATTGGGTGCGGGCCACCTAGGAAAAATACATTTGCGCTTATTACAACAATCCGAAAAATATGAATTAGTGGGTTTTTACGACCCTAACCAAGAGAACGCTGAAAAAGTTGCTAAAGAATTTGGCTATAAACATTTCAGCACTATAGCTACTCTAATTCATGCCGTTGATGTAATTGATATTGTTACCCCTACTCTTTCTCATTACAAATGCGCTAAGGTTGCAATTAAATCTGGCAAACATGTATTTATAGAGAAACCAATTTCAAATACTGTCGAAGAAGCTGACGAAATAATCGCTTTGGCAATTGAGTATAATGTAAAAGGTCAAGTTGGTCATGTGGAGCGATTTAACCCAGCTTTTATCGCCACTAAAAATATGATTGATAATCCAATGTTTATAGAAGCGCATCGTTTAGCTGAATTTAATCCACGTGGAACTGATGTTCCTGTCGTTTTAGATTTGATGATTCATGATATAGATGCAATTTTAAGCGTTGTAAAATCTAAAGTTAAAAATATTAGCGCTAGCGGTGTTTCTGTTATTAGCGATACGCCTGATATTGCTAACGCTCGCATAGAGTTTGAAAACGGATGTGTAGCGAACTTAACAGCGAGTAGAATTTCGATGAAAAACATGCGCAAGTCCCGATTTTTTCAAAAAGATGCTTACATCTCTGTAGATTTTCTGGAAAAGAAATGCGAAGTTGTAAAAATGAAAGATGCGCCAGAAATTCCTGGTGATTTTGATATGATTTTGCAAAATGCCGAAGGTGTGAAAAAGCAAATTTATTTCTCTAATCCTGATGTTGAGCAAAATAATGCAATCTTGGATGAATTAGAATCTTTTGCAGACGCTATTACTAATGATACCACTCCTGTTGTTACATTAGAGCAAGCTACTGAAGCCTTGAGGGTAGCATATAGAATAATCGACTGTTTCAACAAATAATATTAAAGAACACTATTCAAATATTTTAAAAAAAATAAGAATGAAAACAATTGCAGTTATTGGTGCAGGAACAATGGGTAACGGAATTGCTCATACATTTGCGCAAAGTGGTTTCACGGTTAAACTAATTGACGTCTCTGAAAAATCATTAGATAAAGGAATGGCAACAATCGCAGCTAATCTTGACAGAATGCTTTCAAAAGGAACAATTACTCAAGAAGATAAGGCTAAAACGATCACAAATATTATCACTTACACTGATATAAAAGATGGTGTTGTAGGAGCTGATCTGGTTGTGGAGGCGGCAACTGAAAATGTAGAATTAAAATTAAATATTTTTAAGCAGTTAAACGAAGCATGTTCACACGACACGATTTTAGCTACCAATACTTCTTCAATTTCAATTACTCAAATAGGATCTGTTGTTTCGCATCCTGAGCGCGTTATTGGTATGCACTTTATGAATCCAGTGCCAATAATGAAATTAGTAGAGATTATTCGCGGATACAACACTTCAAATGAAGTGACTAAAACGATAATGGAGCTATCCGAAAAATTAGGCAAAACTCCTGTTGAAGTAAACGACTATCCTGGATTTGTTGCTAATAGAATTTTGATGCCTATGATAAATGAAGCAATTGAAACCTTGTATAACAAAGTTGCAGGCGTTTATGAAATCGATACAGTAATGAAACTTGGAATGGGTCACCCAATGGGCCCCTTACAACTTGCTGATTTTATTGGACTTGATGTATGTCTAGCAATCTTGAACGTAATGTATGATGGATTTAAAAACCCAAAATACGCGCCTTGCCCATTATTAGTAAATATGGTTCGCGCAGGAAAACTAGGTGTTAAATCTGGAGAAGGCTTCTACGATTACTCAGAGAGTAAAAAAGCAGAAAAAATCTCGAAACAATTTATATAATTTTTCAATTTTAAATGTCGAAAGCCTATGTGTTAATTTACAAAGGCTTCCGACATTTATTTTTTACTTTCCAAAAATTATGGCTAAAATATTTCCTTTTCAAGCAGTTCGACCTACTCGCGATAAAGTGTGCTTAGTAACCTGTCGCTCGTATGAAGAATATGTAAATGCAGAATTAGCCGCGCAATTAGACTTTAATCCATTGTCTTTTTTACATATTTTAAAACCTGCTTACACCAATCAGGAAACTGTTTCTTTCGAAAAAAGATACAAGCAAGTACATCAAAAATATCAAGATTTTAAAAATGAAATTATTCTAATAAAGGATAAAAAACCTGCGATATATATTCATAAAATTGTAACTAAAACGCACTCTTTTACTGGAATTATAGTGGGGACTAGCGTTAAAGATTATTGCAATAATATAATCAAAAAGCACGAAGATATTCTTGAGTTCCGAGTTCAACTACTTAAAGATTATATGAAGTTTTCAGAGTTTAATACAGAACCCGTGTTAATGACGTATCCCGATAACAAAACGATCGAAAACTGGATTTTCAACTGTTGCCACAAACTTGCTGATTTTGAATTTTCTACTACTAAAAAAGAAATTCATTATTTGTGGAAAATTGAAGATACATTAGAAATTAATTGGCTACAAAATATATTTGAAAAAACAGAAAGTCTTTATATAGCAGACGGTCATCACAGAACTGAAGCTTTAAAACTACTCTCTGAAGAGAATTCTGAAAACACTTCTCAAGATCATATTTTGAGTTATCTAATTTCGGAAAACAATGTTAAGATATACGAATTCAATCGTTTAATAAAAGATCTTAATGGATTTTCTAAAAGTGATTTTATTATGGAACTCGCGAAGGATTTTAAAATTGAAAATAAATTTCAACAACCTTTCCAACCTTTAAAAAAACATCAATTTGGAATGTATCTCGATAATGAATTTTATAGTTTAGAATTAAAGAAGGATGCTGATTTATTGGAAACTGCACTAGAGACATTAGATACACAAATTTTGTATAAAAAAGTGCTTTTACCGCTTTTAGGAATAGAAGATTTACGAAATGATGAAAGAATTGAATACCTTTCAGGAAAGCAATCTATTTTAGAAGTCAAGAATAAAATTGATCAAGGCGAGTTTGAAGTTGGTTTTTTATTATATCCTTCAAACATTGGAGAAATAAAAGCATTAGCAGATGCCAATCAAATTATGCCTCCTAAAAGCACATTTATAGAGCCCAAATTTAGAAGCGGATTAGTTATCTATGAGTTCTAAAATGAAATTAATAATATAATTAAAAGATTAAAAAATGTCAATAGCTGAAAATTTACTTTCAATAAAATCTACTTTACCGGAGCACGTTACACTTGTTGCTGTTTCTAAGACTAAACCTGTTTCCGACTTGATGCAAGCCTATGATGCTGGTCAGCGTATTTTTGGAGAAAATAAAATACAAGAAATGGCTGAAAAATGGGAAGAGATGCCAAAAGATATTCAATGGCAAATGATAGGCCATGTACAATCTAATAAAGTTAAATTTATGGCGCCTTTTGTAAATTTAATTCATGGAGTGGATAGCCTAAAGTTATTGCAGGAAATTGACAAGCAAGCTAAAAAGAACGATCGGACAATTGATTGTTTGTTACAAATTCATATCGCTGAAGAAGAGACTAAGTTTGGATTAAATGAAGAAGAACTAAAAGAACTGCTATGTTCAACAACATTTCACGAAATGAAAAATATTAAAGTAAGTGGCATAATGGGAATGGCAACATTTACTGATAATAAAGAACAAATAAAAAAAGAGTTTACCCATTTAAAATCAATTTTTGATAAACTACAAGATTCAAAAGAAGATAACCTTCAACCCAAAACGCTCTCTATGGGTATGTCAGGAGATTATCAGATTGCAATTGACTGCGGAAGTACAATGGTTCGAATAGGAAGTAGTATCTTTGGCGGGAGAAATTGATTGATGACTTGATAATTAAATTACTGATGTGAGATTTTAGAAATTTGATTTTTTAGAAGAATTAGTAATCATCAATTACTAGAAACTCATAAAGTAAAACTGAACACTGAATACTGAAATTTGTACGCAATACTCGACATAGAAACCACTGGAGGACAATTTAACGAAGAGGGAATCACTGAAATCGCCATTTATAAATTTGATGGGCATGAAGTTGTGGACCAATTCATTAGTTTAGTGAATCCTGAAATTCCGATTCAACCTTTTGTGGTTAAGCTAACTGGTATTAATAATGCCATGTTGAGTTCAGCTCCTAAGTTTTTTGAAGTAGCTAAGCGAATTATAGAAATTACCACAAATTGTGTTATTGTAGCACACAATGCATCATTTGATTATCGAATCCTAAGAACAGAATTTAGACGATTAGGATACGACTTTCAAGCTCGAACACTTTGCACCGTAGAATTATCAAAAAAATTATTACCAGAACAACCTTCTCATAGTTTAGGAAAACTAGTTCGCGCTCTTGGAATTCCAATGGCAGATCGGCATAGAGCAAGTGGTGATGCGCTTGCAACTATCAAACTGTTTAAGATTTTACTTGAAAAAGACTTAGAAAAAGAAATTGTAAAGGACTTTATCAAGTTAGAAGTAGAGAAAGGAATTGCTCCAAAATTACGAGATTTAATCTCGAGCTTACCTTCAACTACGGGAGTGTATTACATTCACAATGAGAAAGGTAATTTAATATATATTGGGAAAAGTCGAAATATAAAAAAGCGCATCAATCAACATTTTACAGGCACATCAGCAAAATGTAAAAAAATTCAAGCGCAGGTTTACACCGTAACTTATGATGAGACTGGAAGCGAATTGATAGCATTATTGAAGGAAAGCGAAGAGATAAAAGTAAATAAACCAATTTTAAATAGAGCGCAGCGCAAAAGCGTATTTCAATCTGCGCTATACGCGGAAAAAGATGAAAAGGGATATATAAATCTTCGAATACAAAAAGCTGACGGTAGAAAAAGAGAGATTACTTCTTTTGCCTCATTGCAAGAAGCTAAGAATGCATTGTTCAGAATTACTTCCCATTATAATTTGTGTCAGAAATTAACGGGATTATATGAAACGAAAACAAGTTGCTTTCAGTATAGTATAAAAGAGTGCGATGGTGCTTGTATTGGTGCTGTATCGCCCGAAGTATACAATGCACGAGTACAAGAGTTTATAGAAAAAAATACTTTTGAAAATCAAAATATGATTTTGATTGATAAAGGTAGAGGCATTAGCGAAAGATCGGCGGTTTTAATTGAAAACGGAATCTATAAAGGGTACGCTTTCTATGATTTAAACTACCAAATCAATAACATCGAAATATTAAGAAATATTATTATTCCGATGCAAAACAATCGAGACACAAAGAATATTATTCAAGGGCACATTAGAAAAAGTAAAACATTAAAAACCTTAAAATTTTAAGCGTATATTAATTAATAAAAAATTTATGGAAAGAATGAAGTCAAGATTTGACACCTTCAGACAAAAAGTAAATATCATAATATACGGAACTAATACAGCTTACGGTCGTTTATTTGATCTAGTACTTTTAGGTGTTATTGTGGTAAGTGTAATAATTGTGATGCTGGAAACAGTAAAAGGTTTTGATCAGAAGTACCATGTAGAGCTACTTGTTTTAGAGTGGATTATAACTATTTTTTTTACTATTGAATACATTCTTCGTATTATTTCAATTAAAAAACCAATACGCTATATCTTTAGTTTTTATGGAATAATTGACTTGTTAGCGACATTACCGATGTATTTCTCCCTGTTTTTTGCAGGTGCAAGTGTACTATCCGTTTTACGAGCAGTGCGTCTTTTAAGATTATTCAAAATTTTAAAACATCCTAAATTTTCAAATCAATCTAGCCACTTACATCAAGCGTTAGTGGCTAGTAAAGGGAAAATTCTTATTTTTATGTACTTCATGTTAGTTAGTAGCGTTATTATTGGCTCGCTAATGTATGTTGTAGAAGGAAGTCAAGGAGCGTTTACTAGTATACCCGTTAGTATTTACTGGACAATAGTAACTTTAACAACCGTTGGTTACGGAGATATTTCCCCTGCAACTCCTTTAGGACAATCAATTGCGTCGATAGTGATGATAATGGGATATGGAATCATTGCAGTGCCAACAGGGATAGTTTCGGCTGAATTTGCTAGTTTTAATTTTAAAAAATCAATACCGGAGAGAGTTAATCCATGCCCAAATTGTGGAGTGGACGGACATGAATTTAATGCGAAATACTGCAATAATTGCGGTGAAGCACTATAATTTAATAACTTGAAGCTAATCCAGCTATATACTTCAACTCCTCATCTTTGCAGTAAATTTTCTAATATTTAAAAAAGCTTCCTCTGATCGCTCTTTTAAACTAAGAAAATTAAACTATAAAATTCCGGGGTTTCCACTTCTATCTGGGCTAAAACATATGAAATATCTAATTACAATAGTAGGACCAACAGCAATAGGAAAAACTTCTTGGAGTATCATTTTGGCCAAACATTTCAATTGCGAAATTGTTTCCTGCGATAGCCGACAGTTTTTTAAAGAAATGACTTTAGGTACAGCGGTTCCAAACGATTTGGAATTGGCAGCCGCGAAACATCACTTCATTCAAAATAAATCGATATTCGAGAATTACACCGTTGGTGATTTTGAAAAGGAGGCTATTACTAAATTAGATGAATTGTTTCGAACAAATGACTACGCTATATTAGTTGGCGGATCCGGTTTATATGTAGATGCAGTTCTTAAAGGTTTTGATGAATTTCCAGATATAGATATTGAAGTTAGATCAGCAGTGAATTCTAGCTACGAAAAATTAGGTATTGGTTACTTGCAAAGTCAATTACTCGATTTAGATCCACAATATTACAATACGCTTTTACAGGAAAATCCGCAAACCTTACAAAACCCTCAAAGAATGATGCGATTTGTAGAAGTTTGCATCGGAGCTGGGAATCCCTATTCTTCTTATTTAAATCAGAAGCAAAAGATTCGCAACTTCACTCCTATTTTAATTGGATTAGAAGCAGACAGGAAGATAATTTACGACCGAATAAATAGGCGTGTCGATATTATGATGAACGAAGGATTACTTATTGAAGCTAAAAAATTATATCCCAATAAAGATTTAAATGCACTTCAAACAGTGGGTTACAGAGAGCTTTTTAGCTATTTTAATAATGAAATTTCACTTGATTTTGCGATTGAGGAAATTAAAAAAAACACAAGACGTTTTTCTAAACGACAATTGACCTGGTTTGAAAGGAATAGTGATACAAAATGGTTTGATTACGAAACTAAAGTGGACGAATTGATAACTTATATAAAATCCTTTAAATAGATAAAAGAAGTTAGAAAATTCAAATTCTCAAATAAAAACTATATATGCCTATAGCACCTAATTTCACTTCAGTATTAAGCAAAGATTGGAATATTAACTTTACGCAATGTGCGCCAAACGGCTATCTAAAATATACTGATTTATGCAATCTTTTACAACTAACCGCTGCAGCTCATTCGGAAATAGGTGGAATTAGCTTTATGGATATGCAGGAATTTGATCAGGCTTGGGTTTTAAGTCGGATGCGTGTTGAAATCACCAAGCTTCCTAAATCAGGAGATATTGTAACTGTGACAACTTGGATAAATTCTCTTGAAAATTCACGATCTGTTCGTGCTCTCGAAATGCATTTAAATGGTGAAAAGATTATTGGCTCAGAAACGTTTTGGGCAGTTTTTAATACAAAAAGACGTCGTCCAGAAGCCTTGGCAATTCCTTTCGAGCACTTTGAATTATATCCGGAACGAAAAGCTACAAATGAAGGTTTTTCTAAAATAAGTTTAAATAACGAAAAGGAAATAGTGTTTGAAAAAACAGTATTCTTGTCTGATTTAGATATTGTGAATCACGTGAATAACGTAAAATATTTAGAATGGTGTCTGGATTTAGCTGACGATAACTTAATTTTAAATCAGAAAATGAAAAGTTTTGAGATGAACTTTTTGAGAGAGTTATCATTAAAAGATACTGTTGTAATTCACGAGAGTATTGAAGACAATGAAACCGTATTTAGCATTACAAAAGAAGAAAAAATTAGCTTTGCTTTACAATTGAACTGGAAGTAGAATTTCTATATTTCTAATAAAACCTAGCCCCGATGGTAACAACATCCTTTTTCTTGCTGCGATAGCAAAAAGAAAAAGATATAGTGGAAAGCGGGAAATAGCTCCAAAAAAAAAGGCTCCAATTTCTTGAAGCCTTCTCTACTCTATTATACTGTTTTCTTGTTTTTAACGACTAATCTAAAACCTTCTCCGTGAATGTTTAAGATTTCGACATCTTCATCAAGTTTTAAATACTTTCTCAACTTAGCGATATAAACATCCATACTTCTTGAAGTAAAATAGTTGTCATCTCTCCATATTTTTGTCAACGCTAATTCTCTTGGCATTAAGTCATTTTCATGAAGAATAAGCATTTTAAGCAACTCATTCTCTTTAGGTGATAACTTTATTGGCTCTTCGTTATTGAAGGTCAAGAAACGCAACTTTGAATTTAAATGAAATTTTCCAATGTTGAACTCAAACTGAACTTGTTCAGCCTTAGTATCAGAAGATTTTCTTTGAATTATTGCTTTAATTTTCATCAACAATACCTCTGAATCAAATGGTTTGTTCAAATAATCATCAGCACCTGCTTTGTATCCTTTTAAAACGTCTTCCTTCATTGATTTAGCAGTTAGGAAAATGATAGGCACTTCATTATTTTTCTCTCTGATTTCCTTCGCTAATGTGTATCCATCTTTGTACGGCATCATCACATCCAGAATACATAGATCAAAAGTATCTTTTTTGAATTTTTCAAATCCTTCCATTCCGTTCTTAGCTAGAGTAACGTCAAAGTCATTTAACATTAAATAGTCTTTTAATACTGCTCCAAAATTAAGATCGTCTTCTACAAGAAGTATTTTTTTATTTACATTTTCCATATACTAATTTATTAGTGGTAATTTTATTATGAAGGTACTTCCTTTTCCCTTTTCACTTTCTACATAAACTTGACCGTTGTGGTCATCAACAATTCTTTTTACATACGCTAAACCTAAACCGTGTCCTTTGACATTGTGTATGTCTCCTGTATGTTCTCTATAAAATTTTTCAAAAATTCTTTTTTGAGCTATCTTACTCATTCCTAAACCTTTATCTTTAATTTTTACAATAATCATATCCTTGATATTCTCGGTAAAAATTTCGATTTCAGGAATATTCGGAGAATACTTAATTGCATTCTCTAAAATATTTACAATCACATTCGTAAAATGCACGTCATTAATCAATACTGTATTTCTTAAAGCATCAAAATGAGTTGTAATTGTTCCCTCTCTATCTTCTAAAATTAAATTAACATGCTCAACCGCATCATTTATCACATCATGAACATTATGCGACTCCTTAATTATGTCTAATTCTTTTTTCTCTAATTTTGAGATACGCAACACATTTTCTACTTGTGCATGCATACGCTTATTCTCATCCTTAATCATTTGAAGGTATCGCAAAACCTTTTCCTTGTCATCAATTATTTTTGGATTTCTAATGGCATCCAAAGCTAAATTAATAGTCGCAATAGGAGTTTTAAACTCGTGCGTCATATTATTTATAAAGTCATTCTTTATCTCAGATATTTGTCTCTGTCTAATTAATTGATTTAATGCGCTTGTATAAGCTATTAAAATAATCAATGTAAAAACTATTGAAAGAATAGTGATACTAACTAACTCTGATAGTAAAAATTTCTTTTTGTAAGGAAATGTTACTAATAATTGATATTTACTATTTCCTTCATTGTCAGAAAAAATTGGAATTGAATAAGTAGCATCTTTATCGTATTTAAAATCATTAGATTTTACTTTTGTTGCTAGATTATTACTGTAAATACTAAATTCAAATTTAGTATTCACACCAGATTCTTCTAATTCCTTTCTAATAAGTTTGCTTAATACTTCCTTAGTAACACGATCTTGTATAGGTAACACTGAAGCAAAATCTTTATAGTAAATTTCGAATGATGCGTTGTCAAGGACATCTAAATTACCCATCTTTTCAACTCTAACATCTGGGATCAAACTTTTTGACACACTCGATTTATCAACAGAATTATCATTATATACTTCTGTTACACGCTTAGAACTAAAACTTCTAAACTTTTCGCTATCAAATTTTTTATCAAAGAACGTGGGCGAAATTTTAAAATCTTCAGCTGTTATACTGTTTGAATAAACTATTGTTTTATTCGTTTTAAGATTTTTTTGAATATATGTAAACTTTGTTATTTCGTCCTTTTGAGGCATTTTTCCCGTACTATCCTTAATACGATTTATTTTATCATAAAAATTATAGGCTTCCTGTTTCTGAATCTTATCAGCGACATTGCCAATGACTTGCTTTACATGAAACTTAAATTGCTCATCGTTATTCTTGAAAGAAGTATTAAACCAATACACCTGAACAAGAATGATCCCAATTAGGGATAAACTCATCAACAAAACAAGTAATCTAAAAAAAAGTTTATTCATCGAAACAAAATTAGTATTTTAACAATATATTAAATAATACATTAACCAAACATTAACACCAAACACTCTTATTGTCTTTTCTCTAAAATTTTAAGAATTTCTTCTGCTTTTTGTTTAGCCTTCTCAAGTGAGATATTTTCTATAACAAAATCGCTTTTGGAAATTCGCTGCTCATCAGTCCATTGCGCTTCCATCCTTTTTAATATAAGTTCGCGAGTGATTTTATCGCGCTTCATCACGCGCTCAATCCTAATGTCCACTGGCGCTGTAACCGCTATCACAAAGTCACAATTTTTATAACTCCCGCTTTCAAACAAAATTGCTGCCTCATATATTACAAATGAATTTGATTGATGCTGCAGTAACCAATTCTTGAAATGACTTTTTACCGCAGGGTGAACAATTGCGTTCAATATTTGTAATTTTTCAGGATTATCAAATACGATTTTAGCCAATTTCTCTCTAACGAGAATATCGTTTTCAAAAATTGATTCTCCAAAAGCGTCTTTTATGGAATTTACTATCTCTACAGACTGCATTAATTTCCGAGCTTCATCATCAGCGATATAAAGCGGAATACCAAAAGAATGAAAGTAATTAGCAATCGTTGTTTTACCGCTTCCTATTCCACCTGTCAATCCAATAATTTTAGTCATAACTATATTTTGAAAAATAATTCTGGAAAAGCTTCTTGCGGTTTTTGTTTTAAAATAATAACTTTAAAGTAGGATTTCATAAATCCAGTTCCGTATCCATAAAATTGATTCCAAACGGCGATGAGCGATAAATAACCAATTTTAATACTCTTATTCTGGTAAGAGGACACCAAGAACAATACCAAAAAGTAAACAAAGTACAGTTGCAGTAAATAATCAAAATTATAAAACAACATTAAAAATATAGATACTATCAGTCCTATTAAAAATGCAGAAGGAAAGAAAAAAGTTAATTTATTATATTTTGGGTACCAACTGTTCAATATAGGTCTCGCTTTACCAAATTTGTTTACCTGTGTAGAAAACTTCTGCCAATCTATTCTTCTCTTATGGTATACATACGCAGTTGGAAAGAGTTTAGTTTCAAAACCTAAATTCCATAATCGAATTGTTAAGTCGGGATCTTCTCCTGGATGGATATTTCCAAAGCCGTGAGATGCTTCAAAAGCTTTTTTAGACAATCCCATATTAAAACTTCGAGGTTGAAACTTGTCTAATTTTTCTGAACCACCTCTAATTCCTCCTGTTGTAAGGAAAGAAGTCATAGCAAAATTAATCGCTTTTTGGATATCTGAAAAGCTATCTAGTGCTCTGTCCGGACCTCCAAAACAGTCCACATAATTTTGCTTCAAAGCCTTATCGACTTCAACTAAATAGTTAGATGGAATAATGCAATCAGAATCAAAAATGATAAAATAATCACCACGCGCTTTTCTCATTCCATAATTGCGCGAGTCACCAGGTCCTGAATTTTCCTTAAAGTAATAGGAGATTGTTAAACGATCGCTGTATTTTTCTGCCACATCGTTACACAATAAAGTGGAACCATCTTCAACAAGTACGATTTCGAAAATGTCTTTATAAGTAGATTGTGCTAAACTTTCCAACAGTTCATCCACTTCATCTGGACGATTATAAACAGGTATTATTAAGGAGAAAAACATAAATTGGATTGGGTATTATTTTATTTTTTAGACTTCAAAAATTTTAACAAATGTAATCTTTATCCATAAAAAAACCACCAACTAAAAGTTGATGGTTTTAAAATATTTTTAGACATTATTTCTATATTCCTTTAAGAAGAATATTAAATAATTATGCAATACTTTCAATATTTACTAGTTCATTCGCGTCAGCTTTATAATCTACACCATCAACATCAAAACCAAATAAATTATAAAAATCTTTTCTATACCCTTCTAAGTCACCTAATTCAGATAGGTTTTCAGTTACTGCTTCAGCCCACAACATAGCAATTTTTGCTTGTACATCAGCTCGCATTTCTAAATCGTCTACACGAATCCTACCTTTCTCATCTACAGGAACTTCATTTCCTGTAAACAATCTTTCTTGGTACAAACGTTGGATTTGCTCAATACAACCTTCGTGAATTCCTTCTTCTTTCATTATTTTGTACAATAAAGAAATATATAAAGGAATAACTGGAATTGCAGAACTCGCTTGAGTTACTAATGCTTTATTTACAGATACAAAAGCCTTACCATCAATGTCAGCAAGTTTTTCGGTAATAGCAAAAGCTGTAGCTTCGAGATGATCTTTAGCTCTTCCTATCGTACCTTTTCTATAAACTGCCTCTGTTAAAGATGGCCCGATGTAAGAGTAAGCAACAGTGGTAGCTCCAGGAGCTAATAAGTTTTGAGCTTTTAATGCTTCAATCCACATCAACCAGTCTTCTCCACCCATTACAGCGACTGTGTTTTCAATATCGTCACCACTACTTGGTTGAATAGAAATGTCGGAAACTTTACCGGAGTGAAAATCAACCGTTTTATTTGTAAAAACGTCTCCAATAGGTTTCAAAACGGAACGATGCAATACTGCAGTTTCAGGATTCATACGAACTGGTGATGCTAAACTGTAGATAATTAAGTCTACTTGTCCTAGATCAGCTTTTATTAAATCTAATGTTTGTTTTTTAATTTCATGTGAAAAAGCATCTCCATTTATACTTTTAGCATACAAACCTGCTTTGTGAGCTTCAGTTTCAAATGCAGCAGAATTGTACCAACCTGGAGAAGCAGTTTTTCCTTCTGATGGTTCTTTTTCAAAGAACACACCAATTGTAGCAGCATCACAACCAAAAGCACTTGTGATTCTAGATGCTAATCCAAAACCTGTTGACGCTCCAATTACCAATACTTTTTTTGCGCCATCAATAGCACCCTTTGATTTTATATATTCTATCTGATTTTTAACATTTTGTGCGCATCCGTCTGGGTGAGATGTCGTACAAATAAATCCTCTCATTCTAGGTTCTATAATCATATTTGGTATTCTTTAAATTTAATATTTTATATGTATTTTTAAATTCTTATATTTTTTTTGCCAATAGGAAACAAATATAAAGTAAAATATTAGTTGAGCAAGGCTTTTGCGTGATTTAAGGCGGAGGCGGAAACAACAGTTCCAGACAACATTTGTGCAATTTCGACTATTCTATCATCATCATTCAGCAACTTTAATTCTGATTGTGTATCATCACCTATAGTAGACTTAGAAACTTTATAATGAGCGTCACCTTTAGCCGCAATTTGTGGTAAATGCGTAATAGCAAAAATCTGCATTTCTTTACTCATTTCCTTCATTATTTCACCCATTCGTATCGCAATTTCGCCAGAAACTCCAGTGTCAATTTCGTCAAAAATAAGTGTAGGGAGTTTCGAATATTTAGCTAATATTGCCTTCACAGCTAACATTATTCGAGACATCTCTCCTCCTGAAGCTACTTTTTTTAATATTCCAAAATCAGTTCCTTTATTAGCTGAAAATAAAAACTGAAGTTCATCTTTTCCATTATTATAATAACTTTCGCTTTGCGTTATATCAATTTGGAATCGAACATTTGGCATTCCTAGAGTCGCCAAAATAGATATTAGTTTTTCAGATAAAACTGGAATAAATTTAATTCTATTATTATGAATTGTATCAGCTAACTTATCTAATTTACTTCCGTGTTTTTCAATTGTAATGGTCAACTTTAAAATTTCTTCTTCAATATTTCCCAATTCTAAAACCGAATTTTCAAGATTAGTTTGAATTTCGATAAGACCTTCTACAGTTGCAACTTGGTGCTTTTTTTGTAATGTAAAAATAACTTGCAGCTTTTGACTAATTAAGTCAAGTTGTTCTGGATCATTGACTAACTTTTCACAACAACGATTCATTTCTTGTGAGATGTCATCAAACTCAATTGTTAAGCTCGTGATTCGCTCTAATAGCGAACTATAATCAGAAGAAAATGCCGCGATTTTTTGTAGCGCAACCTTAATTTCCTTCAAATTATTACTGACGCCTATTTGTTCCTCATTGGCAACAGCCAAAGCTTTATCAATAGACTCTTTAATAATTTCAACGTTATTTAATTTCTCAAATTCTGATTCTAAAATTTCTTGCTCACCCACTTTCAATTGCGCTGCAACTAATTCATCTAATAAGAAATTATTGTAATCTTGCTCTTTTTGTGATTCAGCCTGTCTTTTAATAAATCCATTTAATTTAGCTTTATCGGCTTTAAAACTTTTTAAAATCAATTGGTAGTCACTAATGGTTTCTTTATTATTAGCAACAGCATCAATTATTTTAAATTGTACATTCTCATCAGATAATTCTTGAGTTTGCTGCTGCGAATGAATATCAATTAGAAATAAACTTAACTCCTGCAATTCCTGAAGATTTACGGGACTGTCATTGATAAAAGCTCGCGACTTACCTGAAGGTAAAATTTCACGTCTTATAATAGTATCATTTTCATAATCTAAATCATTGGTTTCAAAAAAGGATTCCAAATTATATTTTGCAATATCAAAATGCGCTTCAATAATACATTTTTCTTCCTTATTCTTTAGCGAAGTCAAATCAGCTCTTTTTCCTAAAACTAACCCTATTGCGCCTAAAATTATAGATTTTCCCGCACCTGTTTCTCCTGTAATAGTAGAGAAGCCCTTGGAAAAATCAATGCTAAGCTTTTCTATTAAAGCATAGTTCTTAATCGAAAGTGACGTTATCATTTATATTTTTTTATTGAAATGAACAGTGGATTTATAAGAATTTCTTGAAATCAATTAAAAAGTAATTGATGACCATTTACTCGTGTTCAAAGGAGATATTCTATTCAAATTATCAGTTAAATCAGAAATCGCTATACTTGGTCCACCTGAGAAAACATTGACGATTTCATCTGATTTAGCATCAAAAAATACCCTGGTTAAAAAAGCGTTCGGCCTTGTGGCATTTAGTTTTGATAGGTTAACAAAAGCTGTTTTTATCTTTTCTTTTGAAGCTTTCAAATCCTTAGTCATTAAATCCATCCCAGTATGATAATCAAACATTGTTTGTCTAACTTGTTTAAATGTTGGAGATAGAAGATCGTTTATTAAAAAGAAACGTGTTTGATTTCCATCACCTTGTCCCCAACCTTTTGAACCGCTTTGCTGTGCAACATTTGCAATATTCTGCGCAATTTCTAAACTACTGTCTCCTGATTGCAATGCGAAAGTATCTGAATCCAGCCCCAATATAACATAGCTGTAAAAAGCAAGCACTGAAACTAAGTTCGAGTCAAATGTCGTAGGGTTAATTGTTAAGCTTTCAAATTCTGTATATCTAAAATTAAAATCTTTATCATTAAAATTTAAAACAGGAGAAGAATACGAGGAATTATAAATTGGTCTTGCTGATTGAACTTGGATAGTCGCTGTAAACTGATCAGAAGCGTTCGAGTTGATCGTAATGTACATCGAACAATTCACTTTTTCATTTTGTTTAAAAGCAACTCCTGTCCAATCCGTTTTATTGACAAATTCAGTTATGGATGTTTCTAAAGTTTTAAAAACTTGCTGATTAGTAACACTCAATCTTTGCGAATCGACAGTCACAGTACAATTCAATTGCTGAGCTTGAGCAAATCCAACTGTTAAGAAAATTAGAAAAGTAACTATTTTATTCATTTTACGTTTTTTGTTTTTCAGTTGTACATCCTAGAAATGGCAAATAATTTGAGCTTAGTTTTAAATACTTTATTACTATTTAATTCCAAAATGAGCTATTACTTTTTTCAAAATATCATCTGCAACCGCTTGTTTAGACTTTAATTCCATGGCTTCGATGCGAAAAGAATTATCTATAAAAGTTACTTTATTTGTTTCTTTACCAAAACCAGCACCTTCATCTTGTAAAGAATTCAGAACTATCAAATCTAAGTTTTTTTTCTGAATTTTCAACTTTGCATTTTCAATTTCATTTTCAGTTTCCAAAGCAAAACCAATGAGAAATTGATTTTTCTTTTGGGATCCTAGAGAAGCTAAAATGTCTTTTGTTTTTTCTAATTCGATGACAAAACTATCGGCTGCCTTTTTAATCTTTTGCTCCGCAACATACTTTGGTCTGTAATCAGCAACGGCTGCTGCTGCAATCATTACATCAACATCATCGTAAAGGTCGTGACAAGCATTATACATTTCCTCGGCAGAAACTACTTCAATTAAATGTATTAAAGGATTTGACACTTTACAGTGCGTAGGTCCAGATACTAAAGTTACTGATGCTCCTAAGTTGGCAGCACTATTAGCAATATCAAAACCCATTTTTCCAGACGAATGATTTCCAATGAAACGCACGGGATCGATTGCTTCATAAGTAGGTCCGGCGGTAATTAATATTTTTTTTCCTTTTAAAGGAAGTTTACTTTCTAAATCAGCTTCGATAAAAGAAACTATTGTTGAAGGTTCAGCCATTCTTCCTTCGCCAGATAAACCACTAGCTAGTTCACCGTTTTCAGCGGGAATTATAATGTTTCCAAAATGATTTAAGGAAGTAAAATTATTAATCGTAGAAGAATGCTTGTACATATCTAAATCCATTGCGGGAGCAAAATAAACAGGACATTTAGCTGATAAGTATGCTGCAAGTAATAAGTTGTCGCAAGTTCCATTTACCATTTTAGATAATGTATTTGCTGTAGCGGGAGCAATAACCATCAAATCGGCCCAAAGAGCTAATTCTACATGATTATTCCATTTTTCATTTTCGTTTTCTTCATTATAGAAACTAGAAAATACAGGATTTTTTGATAAAGTAGATAACGTAAGCGGCGTTATAAAATCCTTAGAAGCAGGTGTCATTATCACTTGGACATGTGCACCTGCTTTTATAAAGAGTCGGACTAATGAGGCTGTTTTATAGGCTGCAATTCCACCAGAAATTCCTAGTAAAATTTTCTTACCATTTAAAACTGACATCGTACTATTATTTGTTAGAATCTCTATGGTAAATTTTACCATCTAACCATTCTTGAACTGCTAAAGCGTGCGGTTTAGGTAGTTTTTCGTAAAATTTAGAAACCTCAATTTGTTCTTTATTTTCAAAAACTTCTTCTAGACTGTCATTATATGTAGCAAACTCTTCCAACTTTTCAGTCAGTTCTTTTTTAATTTCAGAATTGATTTGGTTTGCTCTTTTAGCCATAATGGTTATCGCTTCATACACATTACCAGTAGGTTCTTCAATAACTGTTTTGTTGTACGTTATTGTATTTACTGGAGCATTCGTCTTTTTTAAATCCATGGCTTTATTTATTTAGTAAATTTTTGTAAATCTTTTTCTATTCGTACTAACATTTCGTTAGCTACTTTTTTGTATTTTGTTTCAGCATTAAACTTCATCAAATTTGACTGAGCAGTTTTAGCAACAAGTAATCTCTCTTCCATTTTTGCAGGAACACTATTGATACCTAATTGATACGCTGAATCAAACTTGTAAAATAATGCGTCTTCTTTGTATGGAGTTCCTGGATAATCTGATATAAAGTTATCTAAAGCTACAATGGCTGCTTTGTAATCAGATATGGTGTTGTATCCTTTAGCATTTTCATAAACTTTCTTTTCAATTTTATCGCTCAATGCTTTTACAGCAGTATTAGCTTCTGCCAAATATTGAGAATTAGGATAATTGTCAATAAATGTTTGCAATTTATCTAATGCTTTATACGTATCTGTTTGATCTAAACTATAAACAGGAGAAAGCATCGAGTAACTTTTAGCTCCTAAATAAGCTGCTTCTTGTAATTTTTCGCTTTTTGGGTAACCTGAAACAAAGCTTTCAAATTGGTAACCTGCTAAATAATATTGTTTTGTTTTATAGTAAGACTGTGAAAACATATAGAACAGTTTCTCTGCTTGAGGCTTTCCTCTATAGGCCGGAGCTATCTGTTCAAAAATTCGAATTGCTTTCGAATATTTTCCTGCGTCGTATAATTTAGTTGCCATTTCAAATTTAACAGCGACATCTTCAGTTTTTAATGCTTTTTGATACTCATTACAAGAACTAAAAACAGCGATAAGAAGTAATAGAGATATTATTTTTTTCATTTTTTTACTTTTTTGATGATTTCTTAGTTGGAACAACCTACGAAATCATACCGAAGTTTCGGTGGCAAATTTAGTTATTAATTTAGCGACTTCAAAATATATTTTTTGTTTAAAAAAAGACTGCTTTTTTAAGCTAAAGTATTAATTTTTTTTACAAATAGATCTAATCGTTCTGCTAGAGAATCGTCGACTTTTACTAAGGGTAAACGAACAACATTTTCTGAAATCCCTTGTGATAGAAAGACTTGCTTGATACCAGCTGGATTTCCTTGTTCGAAAATCATATCAATAGAATCAGATAGAAGATATTGATATTTAAAAGCTTCATCTACCTTTCTATTAAGGCCTAAACGAATCATTTCTGAAAACTCTTTCGGAAAACCTTGTCCTATTACTGAAATTACACCCGCTCCTCCTGCTAAAACCATTGGTAAAGCAATCATATCATCACCCGAAATTACAAGAAAATCAGATGGTTTATTTTTTAGCAACTGCATTGCTTGCACAATATCTCCGGCCGCCTCTTTTATACCTACAACGTTCTTAAAATCATTTGCTAAACGCAATACTGTTGAAGGCAACATATTACTACCAGTTCGTCCAGGAACGTTATATAAAATAACTGGGATTGGCGAAGCTTGTGCAATCGCTTTAAAATGCTGGTAAATTCCTTCCTGTGTTGGTTTGTTGTAATAAGGTGAAACTGATAATATAGCGACAAAAGCCGACAAATCTCTAGTTTTTAGTTCTTCTACTATTTCCATAGTATTGTTCCCACCCACTCCTAAAACTAAAGGTAGTCGATTATTATTCGCTTCTATAACAGTCTTAATTACTAACTCCTTTTCATTGGAAGACAAAGTAGCGTTCTCAGCAGTTGTACCCATCACAACTAAGTACTCAATTCCCCCATCGATAGAGAAATTTACAATTCTTTTTAATGCTTCTGTGTCAACAGAAAAATCCACTTTAAATGGAGTAACCAGAGCGACACCTGTTCCTATTAATGCTTGCATAGTTAGCGTTATATTTTGTTTAATAATTTTAAATATTTAAATAATTCATCTGTAAAAACAGCTGGAGTATTAGCATCTGTTTTGATTATAAAGTGATTTAATCTCTTATCCACCGACGCAAAACCAACTTTAAATTCTGCTTGAGAATCTTTAGTTATTTGTATTAATATCGCTTTCTCAACTTCATAATAATTGATTAATAAATCAAATTTTTCTGCGATGAAATCATTTACCATTGGTTCCACAATTTGTCCCTTCCAATTTAGAGATGAATAACTGAACGAATTTCCAGTTTTCAAATTGTCTTTTCTATTATTGTCAAAGTAAATAATGGTCGTTATGCTCTCGCGCTTTATTCCATTGCTTATCAAAATACTAATCAATTTATCAGTGTCTAAAAAATTACTTGCGTCGACTAATAATCCAACCTTAACAATTAGATTATCTGAAAAAATAGTATTCAAATCTTTCAAGTTCCGTTTTAATGTTTTTTTTACAATAAAATCCTTTATATAATTTAAAAACATATTACTTTTACTTGGTTACAAAATTAATTAATTAAGTTGCATTTAAAATGGTAAATCTAAAAAAGTATAATGACGTTTTTAAACTTTTTGTTATATTCTTAACATTATTAATTGTTGTTTCCTGTGGCAAACAGAACTACAACATTACAAAGATAGAGGGTAAAAGAATTCCTATAACTGAAAAGGAAAATCAAGTCGCTCAGATTGAGAATTTTATTAAACCTTATCGCGAACATATCAACAATGATTTAGATAGTATTTTAGCCTACTGTCCTACCACTTTAGATAAAAGTGGCCAATGGCAATCTACAATTGGAAATCTTATGGCTGATGTTTCTTTGATTCGCGGTAATCTAGTATTTGAAGCTAGAGAGAAGAAAAAAATTGATATATGCTTACTGAATAGTGGTGGAATACGCTCAATACTTCCCAAAGGAAATATAACTGCAAGAAATG
This sequence comes from Flavobacterium sp. PL12, assembly GCF_039123485.1. NCBI lineage: Bacteria > Pseudomonadati > Bacteroidota > Flavobacteriia > Flavobacteriales > Flavobacteriaceae > Flavobacterium > Flavobacterium sp. PL12. Next base: position 15,027 of record NZ_JBANDI010000022.1, on the reverse strand, counting down.
CATTTGAGATTATGCCCTTTGAAAATAGTATGGTTGTAATCGCCTTAAAAGGAGAACAAATTAATGAAATGGTAGACTTTTTAATAGCGGATAAAAAATCGCATCCATTATCAGGAATAACTTTCACTATTGATAAAAGTAATAAATCAAAGAATGTTTTAGTTCAGGGAAAACCGATTCAAAAAGAAACTATTTATTATGTAGGAACAAATGATTACTTATCTGACGGAGGAGACAACATGAATTTTTTCAAAAAAGGAATTCAAAAATTTGATCTGGACTACAAATTACGAAATATCCTTATTGATTATTTTAAACAAGTAGATACCATTCCTGTTATAAAAGATATTAGAATTACTGTAGAATAAGTAATTGCTATAAATAATAATATATTCATCGTTAATAGAAATCCTATCTGTCATAAAACAGCAAAGAAATAGCTTTTGAGTTGTAAGTATCATCTTCATTAAGCAGGAAATAGATCCTAATTTTTATTATAAGAATTAGTTTAAAAAAAATAAAAATGAAAAGAAGAGAATTTATAGAAAAAACAGCTGCAGGTTCAGCATTATTGAGCCTAGGATTGTCACTAAGTAGTTTTGAAACAGTAAAAACTCAACAATTAACTATTTTACACACTAATGATGTGCATAGTTATATTGATCCATTTCCAGCGGATCACCCTAGAAACGCTAATATGGGCGGTGTGGCTAGAAGAGCATCATTAATCGAAAAAATACGAGAAGAAAATCCAAACGTTTTACTTTTAGACGCAGGAGATATTTTTCAAGGTACACCCTACTTCAACTACTACGGAGGAGAATTAGAATTCAAATTGATGAGTATGATGAAATATGATCTTGCAACAATTGGTAACCACGATTTTGACAATGGTCTACAAGGTTTATATGCACAACTTCCGCACGCTAGCTTTGACTTTGTTTCGGCCAATTACGATTTTAAAAATACAGTAATGGACGGACATGTAAAGCCGTACAAAATTTTCAATAAAAACGGAATTAAGGTTGGGATTTTTGGATTAGGAGTTGAGCTGCAAGGTCTAGTAGATAAAAAGATGTATGGAGAAACAGTTTACAATGATCCTGTTGAAACGACTCAAGACATGGTCAGGATTTTGAAACAAGAGCAAAAATGTGATATAGTAATTTGCCTATCGCATATAGGATATAATTATAGAAATGAGCCAGAGAAAATTTGTGACTTGAAATTAGCAACTTTAACTAAGGATATTGATATGATTCTAGGAGGACACACGCACACTTTTCTCGATAAACCTACCGTTGTTAAAAACTTGGACGGAAAAGATGTTTTAGTGAATCAGGTAGGATGCTACGGTATAAATCTTGGAAGAATAGATGTGTTTTTTGACTCTGATAAAAATAAAATTCACGATGGAAGATCAATTGTTGTTTAGCACAATTCCTTTAACAGGTTTAGTTTCTACATCAATTACAAATCTATAAAAAGTGTAATAAACACCAGCGTTTAGTAGCATCGCCAAAGGTCTAAAGGCAATTGGCGCCATATTTAACAGATAGTATTTTTCAATAAATACAATAAAGTATTGCATTACTGACAGCAAACCAAATATAAATAACCACGAATTTGTTTTGTTATAATTCATAACGTAAGCCGACAAAGTGAGTCCTCCTATTACTGAAATCAACAAGTTCTGGAAAATTAAAATAACATAACTGCTAGTATTGATTTCTGTAGTAATCAGTAATAAGTACGAAAAAATAAATAAAAAAGGAGTCATAGCGATTAACACAGGTACATAATCTGTAAGTTTTATTAATCGCGCTACGTAATAAATTATTAGTAGCCGATGTACTAAGAAAACCAACAATCCTATTAGTAGCAAATTTTCCACTTTTGATATAAAAAACAAGTTCGTTACCAAAGATAAACTCAGGACTACAAAAAATAATATTGTTCGCTCCGTAGATGCGTTCCAATAAAGTGCCATTATACCGATCGATATTAATGGCTTAAATATAAATAACAGCAAATGATCTAGAAGCACTTCTGATGTAATCTCAATGATAACGGTAACGAAAAAGAATGCAATTAGCCATCGACCAACATTATTTTCATATTTAAGTGTTAGCATAATTTTTATCTTTTAATTACTTAAATAGATTTACATTGAGAGTGACAAACTTCATTTTACACAAGAAAAATAATAAATCGCAATTATAAATTTCCTTATTCGATTAGTTTCATAAAATCAGTTTCAGATATAATAGGAATATTAAGTTTACTTGCTTTTTCTAACTTAGCTGGACCCATATTATCTCCTGCAACTACATAATCTGTTTTAGCAGAAATTGAACTACCTACCTTAGCACCATTATCTTCAATAGCTTTTTTCAAATCATCTCTCGAAAATTTTTCAAAAATACCAGAAACGACGAAGATTTTTCCTTTTAATTTATCAGTAGCATCGAGATTTATTTTTTCAATGATTTCAAATTGAACACCATAACTTTTCAGTCTTTCAATACTCCTTCTATTTTCTTCATTGTCAAAAAACTCGATAACACTTTTAGCAATTCGATCACCTATCTCATCCACTAAAATCAGATCAGCCAAACTTGCTTTACTCAGTGCGTCAACATTTCTGTAATGTTTTGCTAATTTTTTAGCCACAGTTTCTCCCACGAATCGAATACCCAATGCAAATAGAACACTCTCGAATGGAATTTTAGTAGAATTACGAACACCTGTAACTAAATTTTCAGCAGATTTTAGCGCCATTCGTTCTAAAGGAAGAATTTGCTCTACAGTCAAATCATATAGATCTGCATAATTATGAACCAATCCATTATTGAATAAGAGTGCAACTGTTTCTCCTCCTAAACCTTCAATATCCATGGCTTTCCTCGAAATGTAATGTTGGATCCTACCTATAATTTGTGGAGGACATCCATAAAAATTGGGACAATAATGATTGGCTTCCCCTTCATTCCGAATAAGCAATGTTTGACATTCTGGACAATTAGTGATGTACTGCGTTGGTTCTGAGTTCTTAGGACGCTTTGTGACATCTACAGCTATAATTTTTGGGATAATTTCACCACCTTTTTCTACGAAAACAGTATCACCAACACGGATATCTAATTTCTCAATTTGGTCTGCATTGTGCAGTGAAGCCCTTTTTACAATAGTACCAGCAAGTTGTACCGCTTCTAAATTTGCAACTGGAGTTATAGCGCCGGTACGTCCTACTTGATAAGAAATTGAATTTAGAATTGTTGAAACTTGCTCAGATTTAAATTTGTATGCGATAGCCCAACGTGGTGATTTAGCAGTAAAACCCAATTCATCTTGATGATAAAAAGAATTTACCTTCACTACTACTCCGTCAGTCTCATAAGGTAGATTATGCCTATGAACATCCCAATAATCAATAAATTCAAAGACTCCCTCTAAATTATGAGCTAATTTTGCTTCTTTAGGTGCTTTAAACCCCCAACTCCTAGCCGTTTCTAATCCTTCAAACTGCGATGTGAAAGGCAAATTACTACCCACTATAAAGTAAAGCAAACAATCAAGTGGACGTTTAGCTACTTCAGCACTATCTTGTAACTTTAAACTTCCTGATGCTGTATTCCTGGGATTCGAATATGGTGCTTCACCTATTTCTATCAAATCCTGATTCATTTTCTCAAAACCTGCAAACGGCAAAATAATCTCTCCACGAATATCAAATTTAGAAGGGAAATTACCTTTTAATTTAAGTGGGACAGATTTAATAGTTTTAATGTTGCTCGTTACATCATCACCCTGGAATCCATCACCGCGCGTTACAGCACGTTTAAGAACTCCATTTTCATAAGCAATACTAATTGAAGCACCATCGTATTTTAATTCGCAAGTGTATTCTAAAGGCATATCACCTAATACTTTCTGAACACGTTTCTCCCACTCGATTAACTCCTCTTTTGAATAAGAATTGTCGAGAGAATACATTCGGTATTCATGCGGAACAGTTTGGAAATTTTTAGTAATTGTTCCGCCCACTCTTTGCGTAGGAGAACTTTCGTCAAAATATTCAGGATTTTGATCTTCAAGTGTTTGAAGTTCTTTTAATTTCAAATCAAATTCATAATCAGAAATTGTGGGTGTATCTAACACGTAGTAATTATAGTTGTGCTGATTTAATTCCTCTCTTAAAACTTGAATTGTATTTTGAATATTCATATAAAATAAAAATTGGCTATTTTAGTTTCTGTAAAAGAGTACTAAAATAACCAATTAAAAAGTAATAACAATAAATTTTACGATTCAATAATTGAATTTATTTGGTTGTATAAAAGACCATCGCTTAAAAAGGCACCTTGCTGAATTAATGCAAATATCGAAGTATTGCGCTCTTCTGTAAATTCCTTTTTACCAACTTTCATTTCGATTGTATCAGTAAACATATTATCGCTTAACCATTGTAATCCTTCTCTAGAAAGAAAATCAGTTTCTGGAACTAAAGATTTCAAAACAATTGAATGAACGTAAGTTTCAAAACAATGAAAGAGAAAAATATGATTTTTAGAAAAGTGCTCTAAAAATTCCGCTTTTCCTAGGACTCCTTCCCATACTAAATCAGAGAATACATCTAGCTCTTGCTCAGCAACTTCAGGCTTCTCTCTTTTTATGGTATCCCATTCCGCTTTGTCAATCGTTTGAGTAGCCAGAAATGTGCTGAATTCCTGATGTAGCTCTTCAAACTGCTCCTTAGTTAATCTTGAATATTTCATAATAGTAAATTTTGCAGCTAACGCACTAAAGCGTAAAGCAATTTTTTATGACTTGTATTTATGTTTTCATTTTAATGTGATTGCTTCGTCCCTCGCAATGACATTAAACAAAAAAAATCCCGACTTACATCGGGATTTAGATCTATTTAGATAGAAATTATGCGTTTTCAGCAACGATTTCATAATCTAATTCAACTATAACATCTCTGTGTAAACGAACGCTAGCAGTATATTTACCAGTACGTTTAACAATTCCGCTAGTGATGAATTTTCTTTCGATTGTTTGTCCACCTTTAGCTAAAGCTTCAGCGATATCAATATTCGTGATTGAACCGAATAATTTTTCACCACCTGCTTTTGCAAAGATTTTAATTTCGATAGCTTTTAAAGCTTCTGCTAATGCTTTTGCATCTGCAACTACTTTAGCTTCTTTGTGTGCTCTTTGTTTTAGGTTTTCAGCTAATACTTTCTTTGCAGAAGAAGTAGCTAAATGTGCTTGACCAGTTGGGATCAAAAAGTTACGACCGTAACCATTTTTTACCGTAACGATATCATCTTTAAATCCTAAATTTTGAACATCTTGTCTTAAAATAAGTTCCATGTTGTTGTCCTTGTATTATAGAAGTTAGGTTTCATATTTCAGAAAACCAACAAACTTTGTTAAATATTATTTTAGTAAATCCGCCACGTATGGCATTAAAGCTAAGTGACGTGCTCTTTTCACAGCAACTGAAACTTTTCTTTGGTATTTTAATGAAGTTCCTGTTAAACGACGAGGAAGAATTTTCCCTTGTTCGTTTACGAATTTCAATAAGAAATCAGCATCTTTATAATCAATATATTTGATACCTGATTTTTTGAAACGACAATACTTTTTTTGTTTATTTGTCTCTATGTTTAAAGGCGTAAGATATCTGATATCTCCGTCTTTTTTTCCTGAAGCCGATTGTTGTAGTGTAGCCATGATTATGCTTTTGTTGCTTTTAATTTAGTTCTTCTTCTCTCAGCCCAAGAAATTGCGTGTTTATCTAAACTTACAGTTAAGAAACGCATAATTCTCTCGTCACGTCTAAATTCAGTTTCAAAAGCAATAAGAACTTCTCCAGATACTTTGAATTCGAATAAATGGTAAAAACCAGATTTTTTGTTTTGAATTTCGTAAGCCATTTTTTTAAGGCCCCAATCTTCTTTAGACACCATTTCTGCTCCTCTACTAGTAAGAAAATCTTCAAATTTGCTTACTGTTTCCTTTACCTGTGTGTCAGATAAAACGGGATTTAAAATGAAAACAGTTTCATAATGATTCATAAAAAATGTATTTAATGTTAATTTGGGTGCAAAAGTAAACATTAATTCTGAACAAACAATGCTAAACTCCTTTTATTCGACGAATGACAAAAAAAAAGCCATTAAGTAGTTTTTTTTCAAATAAAAAAAGTATGTTTACGTAGCCAAATCTAAATTCTTTTATTTATGAAACTCAACTGTGTTGTCGTGGATGATAGTTCTATCCAGAGAATGATAATTGCTAAATTAGTCAATAATCATCAAAATTTGAACTTAATAGGAGATTTTTCCAATGCTATCGAAGCTAAAAGTTGCATGTCTTTGCATAATGTAGATTTAATTTTTCTTGACATTGAAATGCCTGTTATTAATGGATTTGATTTCCTTGATGGATTAAAAATAAAACCACAAATTATTTTTATTACATCAAAGGCCGAATATGCTATGAAAGCTTTTGATTATGACGCTACGGATTATCTTCAAAAACCAATAGCAATTGATCGTTTTAATGCTTCTGTTAAAAGAGCAATCGACTTTCATTTATTAAAGAAAGACAGTAAGGAGGAAGAAGGCGAGCATATCTTTATCAAGAGCAATTTAAAGAAATTGAAAATCTTTACTTCTAAAATAAAGTGGATTGAGGCTTTTGGTGACTATGTAAGAGTGGTTACAGAGGATGATAGTAATCTAGTACTATCAACTATGAAGTCTTTTGAAAATGATTTGTCAAAAGAGAAATTTGTTAGAGTACACAAGTCGTACATCATCAACATTGATAAAGTAGAACGTTTTAACAGTAAATATGCTGAAATTGGAATGACTAAAATTCCATTAAGCCGACATAAAAAAGAAGACTTAGTTAAGGCACTAGCGTTTTCATAAATACTTTTTCTAAAATAAAATTTAATTAGAGTTTGGCGCTTTACAAGAATTCCTATCTATCCACTACTTTTTAAGTAAGTGGATAAATAGGAATTTCAATTTTTATACTATTTGTTTTTCGAATAAATACACATAATAAATTATCCTTAATAAAAATCTACATTAAGAGTTACTTTTATCGCTCTAAATTGAGCTACAGCTTCAAAACTATTTAGCATTTTTTGAATAGCGTCTTTAGTATTTCCTATATGTACATTTTGAGGAATTTTAATAATGATCGTACGAATGTATTCATTCCTAATTCTACTTATAAGTGGCTCTTCAGGACCTAATACTGGCATTTGCAAGTTCTGACTCATTACTTGATACAGCCACATCGAACCGCTTTTCAACTTATCGTAATCGCGTTGCTTCAATGTTATCTTTATAATTCTGAAATAGGGAGGATATTTATAAATTTGCCTATCATACAATTGCTCGTTGTACATTCCTAGGTAATCATTATTAGTAACTTGTTGTATTGTATTATGATTAGGATTATACGTTTGAATAATCACTTTTCCTTGTTTCTCAGATCTTCCTGCTCTTCCAGCAACCTGTGTTAACATTTGGAAACTTCTCTCAAAGGCCCTAAAATCGGGATGATACAACATATTGTCAGCATTCATCACACCTACTAAACTTACGTTATCAAAATCTAATCCTTTTGCCAACATTTGAGTTCCTACTAATATGTCAATTTCTCTATTTTTAAAACTGTCAATTATTTTTTCGAAACCAAATTTCCCTCGAGTTGTATCTTGATCCATCCGTCCTATTTTCGAACTTGGAAATATACTTACTAATTCTTGCTCAATTTGCTCAGTTCCAAAACCCTTTGTCGTTAAATCTACACTTGAGCAGGCGTGACAATTTGTTGGCTTTGCCATGCTGTAACCACAATAGTGACAGCGTAACTGATTTTTATGTTTATGATACGTCAAACTTACATCGCATTGCTGACATTGAGGCACGTGTCCGCAAGTGAGACATTCTATTATAGGAGAATAACCTCTTCTATTTTGAAATAAAATAACTTGCTCTCCTAAGGATAACGCGCTGGTCATTTCAGCTATCAAAATATCACTGAAATGTCCTGTCATCTTTTTTCGAAAGTATTTATCTTTCAAATCTACAAGCTCAATTGCAGGCATCAATACATTTCCATATCGCTTAGTAATTTCAACTAAACCAAATTTTTCTGATTTAGCATTAAAATAGGTTTCAATACTTGGTGTGGCAGATCCTAGTAAAACTTTAGCTTTATGAGAATACGCTAAAACTATTGCCGCATCACGGGCATGATATCTTGGTGCAGGATCAGCTTGTTTGAATGTTTGCTCATGTTCTTCATCAACAATGATTAGTCCAAGACTATTAAAAGGTAAAAACAAAGCAGACCTTGCCCCTATTACTACTTGCGCTTTTTCAGAGTTCTGCAACACTTGGTTCCAAACCTCAATACGTTCATTATTATTATATTTCGAATGAAAAACAGCTACTTTATTTCCAAAATAAGCACTTAAACGTCCAACTAATTGTGTCGTCAAAGCGATCTCAGGCAATAAATATAAAATTTGCTTTCCTGTCGCAAGATGCTCTTCAATAAGCTTTATGTAGATTTCGGTTTTCCCGCTGGATGTAACGCCATGAAGCAAGCAAACTTCCTTACTATCAAAATTATCTTTAATTGCAACAAATGCTTCGTTCTGCGCTTCACTTAATTTCAATTCTTTGTTGAGAAAGTTACCGTCAAAATTTACGCGATCTTCTTGCAGTAAATAATCTTCAAAAATCTCTTTCTCAATTAAAGCTTTTACAATCGCTGATGAAGAGTTTGCTTCTTCAATCAACTTTTTAACTGTTATAGGTTTTTTTTCTGACGCGCTTAACTGAAAGTAGCGCATAACAATTTCCTTTTGTTTGGCAGCGCTTTTTAAGATTTCTAATAATTCACTTAGACCTTGATTCGAATTATACTTTTCGTGCAAACGAACATATCGAACTAACTTTGGTTTGTAAGTCTCTTGAATTTCCTCTTGTAGAACCAAGATGTTTTTATCAATTAATTTCTGGATAACAGGAAATATATTTTTCTTGTTTAAGATGGCAATAATATCTTGAACCTTTAATGAACTTTGCTGTTGGAGTGCTTCGTAAACGAGAAACTCTTCATCACTAAGAAGAGAAGAATCTACAAAAATATCAGTTTTTTGAGAAATTAAAGTTTCACTTTCTAATAAAAGTGCACTAGGCATAGCTCCTCTATAAACATCGCCTATGGCGCACATATAGTAAGAAGCAATCCATTGCCAATGGGCAATTTGTATTAATGTGACAATAGGATTTTCATCTAAGATTTGATGAATTTCTTTAGCCTCGTATAAAGTGGGTTGATTTCGATGAATTTCTATAACTAATGCAGTATAAATTTTACTTTTGCCAAAAGGGACTGCAACACGCATTCCTGGTTTTATATAAAAAAACTCAGCTTCAGATATACTGTATGTAAATGTTTTGGATAAAGAAAGTGGTAAAATTACTTCGACGAAATACATCTTAAATTAATTATGAGTTATGATTTGAGTTATGATTTGGATCTTTACTCTGAACTCATAACTCACAATTTACTATTATTTTACTCTTTGCCAAGTTTGTGTTCTTCCAAATAAAGAAAGACCTATGTAACCACGCACATTTAATTTATCGTTTCCGTCTAATGCTAGAAAGCATTTGTATGTTTTCCCACTTACTGGATCAATGATTTTTCCACCGTTATACTCAGAACCATCTTTCTTAAGTCCTTTTATGATAACAAGCCCCATTACTGGTTTATTCTTGTCAGCTCCTGGACAATTAGTACAAAGATTCTTCTTCTTATCGGCATCTAAAATATCAACCACTTTTCCGTAAATTTTACCTGAATTTTCATATATCTCCACAACCGATTTTGGTTTACCTGTTTCATCATCGATAGTTTTCCATTTTCCAATAACTGAATTTCCTTGTGCATAAAATGCCATTGAAATAAATAAGGCGAGAATTGTTAGTGTGTTTTTCATATTATTTGTTTTTTTTTGTTTTTGATTATGATTATGATTAAAAATATTGCTTTCAAGGACTTATATCGCTTGATTTTATTTAATCAAATACTATTTTTTGCCTTTAATTTATTTACTGTTGCATTCAATTCGAAACCTAATAAAAGTATCATACAATTGATCCAAATATAAAACATCAAAACCAATAATGTTCCTATCGACCCATATAATTCATTGTACTGTGAAAACTTTGTTACCCATATTCCAAAAAAGTAAGAATCTAGCACGATCAAAATCGTTGTAAATACAGATCCAATTGAAATAAATGCTCGGTTTTTATCATGTTTTGTACCAAATTTAAATAGTACTGAAGTCGTTATCAAAATCATTAAAATAACGAATGCATAACGTCCAATCACAATTAGCTGAACTTGATCACTAAAAACGGTCATTTGTAATATCACTTCAAAAACTACAATTATCGATACCGTTACTATTAACAATAAAGATAGCAACATTGACATTGCTAACGCGACTAAATATTGATTGATAAAACCTCGTTTTATTAGAACATGTCTCGATGTTTCAAATCCACCTAAAATTCCATTTAATCCATTTGCCATTAAAAATATAGACAACATAAAACCGGAAGACAGCAAACCGGAATCACTATTATTAAGAATGTCTGTTATGATTTGGTAAATAGCGTCATACGTATTAGGTGGAACGCCATCTTTAACAAACATCAGGAAATCCTCTTGAAATCCTACAATTGGTATAAATGGAATAAGATTTAAGATAAATAAAGCAAATGGAAAAAGTGCCATAAAAAAGCTAAATGCAATAGCACTTGCGTGATAAGTTAATGCACTTTCTACGATTCCTAAACCATAAAGCTCTAGCAGATCATATAAAGATAATCCTTCTAACCACGGAAGTTTTATCTTTTGTAAACCGTGAACTAGATTCCTTACAATAGGAATTCTCTCTAGTTTCGCTTCAATTTCTTTACTCATATTGCTTTTAAGCTCAAATCCATGTTGTAAACTGAATGTGTTAACGCACCAGATGAAATATAATCAACACCACATTCCGCATAACTCCGTATTGTACTTTCATTAATATTTCCAGAAGATTCTGTTAAACATTTAGAACCTATAAGTTCAACTGCTTTCCTAGTATCTTCAAAATTAAAATTGTCAATTAAAATTCGATAAATTCCATCGCTTTTTAAAATCTCTTGTATCTCGTCTAAGTTTCTAGCTTCGATGATGATTTTTAAATCAAGATTGTTTTTTTTTAAATATGCTTTTGTTTTGGCTATAGCCAAAGTAATTCCGCCTGCAAAATCATTGTGATTATCTTTTAACATAATCATATCATATAAGGCAAAACGATGGTTTTCTCCACCACCTATTTTTACAGCCCATTTTTCACAAGCTCTAAAACCCGGAGTGGTTTTTCTAGTATCTAAAACTTTAGTGTTTGTACCCTCTAAAAGCTGAACGTATTTATTTGTCTTTGTCGCAATGGCTGACATTCGCTGCATTGAATTCAACACTAATCGTTCTGCTTTCAAAATGGATTGAGAACTTCCAGAAACGTGAAAAACTATATCGCCTTTCTTAACTTGAGTCCCATCTTCGATGAAAGTCTCTATTTCCAAATTAGCATCTACGTACTTAAACACCATTTTAGCAAAAACTACGCCAGCAATTATACCATCTTCTTTTACAAGCAATTTCGCTTTTCCTTGCGCAGAATCAGGAATACATGCTAACGAACTATAATCGCCAGGACCAACATCTTCCCTAATCGCATTTTCAATAATTAAATCTAGTTCCTTTTGGAATTGTATATCGCTAATCATTTTATAAAAAATTTATGGAATGCTAAAGTAATGTATATTTTATGGATTTGAAAATTTGTTATTATGTAATTCACGATTCTGAATCCAAAAAATGTACGCCTTTGCAAAAATAAAATAATGATCAAATTGCGTAATCTAATCTTTAACGACCGGTAGAAGATCAGAAATGAATATCATTAGTTTTGGCTTTGCTATTTAAAATCATATATTTGAAAATACTAAAATAAATACACTTTTATGAAATATTATATAAGCCTCCTCTTCGCATCGTCATTATTAATTACTTCTTGTAAAAACGGTACTGAAGAAAAAAATAGCAACGTTCGTGGCACTGTGGTTCCCTTTACAGAAGTCGGTAACCAAATGAAAGCGCAGTCACAATCAGCAACAACAGATCAAAATTCACAAAATATGAATCCATCGGCTGTTGCTGCAGGAATGAATCCTGCTCACGGACAACCCGCTCATCGCTGCGAAATTCCTGTTGGTGCACCTTTAAACGGAGCTGCGCCGTCAAATATGCCACAAAAAGTAGCAGCGCCAACTCCAACAGTGACAACCACTGCAGCTCCAGCTGAAACAGTTGTTACATCCGAAGGAATGAATCCACCTCATGGTCAAGCTAATCATAGATGCGATATTGCTGTAGGTGCGCCATTAACGCCCTAATCATTTTCTAAATTCAGCATAAAAAAATATAATTATGAATACAATAGAAATTTTTGATTCTAGTTCGAATGCTAATTCTAGTGCTTGGATCGTTGTGAACGACGGGGTAATGGGAGGAAAATCGCAGAGCACCTTCCATTTAGATGCTGAAGGAAATGGAATATTTGAAGGCGCAGTTTCGCTGAAGAACAATGGTGGGTTTTGCTCGGTAAAGATGGACGCAAAAGCTTTAGATTTATCAAATAGCAATGCGTTTACCATTCGATTGAAAGGTGATGGAAAAGAATATCAATTTAGAGTAAAATCTAAAAAAGACGATTCGCACTCCTATATTTATCATTTTCAAACATCTGGAAACTGGGAAGATATTGAAATTCCTATTATACAATTGCATCCATCTTTTAGAGGAAAAAAATTAGATTTACCCAATTATGATGGCTCAAATCTCGAAGAAGTCGCATTTTTAATAGGAAATAAGCAAGAAGAAAAATTTCAGTTGTTAATTTCAAAAATTGAAGCCAAATAATAATTTTGATCTTCTTAAAATTTTAAAATGCAAAATAGTAGTCATTGGGCCATACTTCTCAGCAATCAGGTCGCTAAAAAGAAATTTATTGATAAAATTCTTAATCGCGAAGCTCCTATTGAACTAAATATTTTCAACAATCAAAAAGGCATCTTGTTTTCTGACTTAGCAATTGAAGATTTTATAGAGAAAGAATACCAATACGATTCAATTGAAGCAGCTCCAGAAACTAAAAGACAATTGCGCACTTTTTCCTCTGGTGAACGTAAAAAAGCGTTTTTAAGATATTGTATCAGTCAGAATACTGATTATATAATTCTAGATAATGCTTTAGATCATTTAGACTACAATTCAAGAGTACAGTTGCATATTGAATTGGAACAGCTTTCTAAAAAAGTTAGTCTAATTCAAATTGTAAATCGAAGTGTAGATATATTTCCTTTTGTAATTAACAGGAGACAAATTCTAGAAAACTCTTTTAAATTAATTCCTTTTACAGAGTTGCCAGCAGTAGAACTCTTTTCACTAAAGTCAATTCCACAACCACTTGATAAGATCAATCTTCCTGAATCAAATTTAGTTGAGATGATAAATCTCAATGTAAGCTATGATGAAAAAGCAATATTAAAAGATATTAATTGGACGATTAAAAAAGGAGAATTTTGGCAACTTATAGGTCCGAATGGCTCTGGTAAAAGCACAATACTTTCGCTGATTACAGGTGATAACGCAAAAGGCTACGGACAAGAATTGTATTTATTTGGAAGAAAAAAAGGAACTGGCGAAACTATTTGGGACATCAAGAAAAATATTGGTCAGTTTTCAACGGCAATGATAGACTTATTTCAAAAGAGCCATACAGTAGAACAAATGATTCTTTCTGGTTTTTTTGACTCAGTCGGGCTTTATCTTCAACCTAGCACATTGCAAATAAAGCTTATGAATGAGTGGTTAGAATTTCTCAGCATGAGTCACTTGAAAAAAACGGCATTCATTCATCTTTCTGCGGGTCAACAGCGAGTTATCATGATCGTGCGAGCCGTTTTAAAACATCCACCTTTATTAATTTTAGACGAACCTACTGAAGGTTTAGATGATGAAAATGTCTCGTTAGTTACGCAGCTTATTTCTGCGCTAGCTAAGGAAACTTCTATCGCTATTATTTTTGTTTCTCATCGAAAAGAAGACTTATTATCACCAAATTTAATTTTCGAATTAACTCCAAAACCGACCGGTTCAGAAGGCCGAATTAAATTCCAAAACTAGTTTACTATCTTTGTATTCTTATTGAAAAACGAACTGATGAATATCAAATTAATTGCTATTGGTAAAACGGATAATAAAGCTCTTCAAACTTTAATAGACGATTATACAAAACGCCTCTCTTTTTATATCAAATTTGATTTGGATATAATTCCAGATATCAAAAACGTAAAAAACTTATCAGAAAGTCAACAAAAAGAAAAAGAGGGCGAACTGATATTAGCAAAGATAACTCCCACGGATCAACTAATTTTATTGGATGAAAACGGGAAAACATTTTCTAGCGTCGCTTTTTCAGAGGAACTTCAAAAAAAAATGAATTCAGGAGTTAAAACTTTAGTATTTACAATCGGTGGACCTTATGGTTTTTCAGATACAGTTTATGCAAAAGCGCAAGGAAAAATTTCACTTTCTTTAATGACTTTTTCACATCAAATGGTGCGCTTGTTTTTTATCGAACAATTATATAGAGGCTTTACTATTTTGAAAAACGAACCGTATCATCATCAATAAAACGCTTTACATTCGAATTACTACATAAAGCAAACACAATAAATTGGTATCATTTTTATTTCTTTAAACCCGTTGGGTGTAATTATTTAAAGTAAAATAAATGACTTAGATATTGGTCAAGATACTGAAATTCAGTATCTTGAAGTCGCTAAACAACCA